>CAMRAP010000086.1 GCA_947039985.1 uncultured Odoribacter sp. | reverse complement strand
TTCTCCGGAGTGACTGGAGTTCAGACGTGTGCTCTTCCGATCTGTAAAAACATGAAACATATTGGAGTGGATTATGATCGCCCAACAGATATATATACGTGTTACGATTGTAGCTTGATGTTTTCAGAACCCATCATTAGTTGCACTTGTACTTTTTGTAAAAGCTTATCGCATGTTGGTGATTTGAAGCCACTTCGAATCGTGATTTCACGCTTTACAAACTATGGAAAAACTACTTTAGCATCCATTGACCACTATTTTACTCCTGACGATTTAGCCAAGTTTGAGACCATCCTATCCATCAACGAGTTTAGGAGTATATTGAGAAATAGATTGCTAATCCATTTAAAAGGTAACATCCAAGAGCCTTTTCGAATCTTTCGAATTAGTGGACAAGCCTCTGATGAGGTGTTAAGCAAAGTAATTGAAATGACATACGCTGAAAATAATTCGGCAATGATGGCATATAAAAATGCTACTTTATACATCTACCTATCCATTTATAATACGATTAGCGATGAGAGTATAAAAATAAGAGAGGGACAGATGAAGGAAATGGGGTTCAAAGATCTTCATCTAAGCTATATAGAATATGATAAACAGATTGATATCGATGAATTTATATCTATCATTTAATACTTGCTTATGACTTTCTTTTTTGATATAATTGATGATTTGAGGGAAGTGGTCTCCTCCATGTCGTTTAGTCGCATTCTAGGGGTGTTGTGGTTTCTGTTTATTTTAGAAATACCACGTTATCACTTATTAGATATAATCGTATTGTTTAAACGTTGGATGTTCAAAAAGTCCTTGTATAGACAAGATGTGATTGCTCGAGCCAAGTTGCGATTGGACAACCCATTTATATCTATCATTGTTCCAGGTAAGAATGAGGGAGAGCATATATACAAACTGACTCGTTCGCTAAGAGAGCAGACTTATCAAAATTTTGAGTTAGTTATTGTTGATGATGGATCGGATGATGATACTGCATTGATTTGTCGATCGCTTCTGAAGAATGGTTTAATTCAGCGCTTTTTTTGTGCTCGCGAACGTGGGGGAAAGGCTAGTGCTGCCAACTTAGCGCTTGTCAACTCGAAAGCAAAAATAGTAGTCCACCTTGATGCCGACTCCTCTTTAGATGTGAATGCCATTGAGGAGCTACTAATTCCATTTTATTGGGGAAAGAATGTTGGTGCAGTAGGTGGGAATGTTAAAGTACGGAATACTTACGATTCATTTTGTACGGCTTCACAAGCCCTTGAATACCTTAAAACCATCATGGTTGGGCGTATCGTATTGGCAGACATCCACATGCTGCGAATTATTTCAGGTGCATTTGGTGCGTTTAGAATGGATGTACTGAAACAGGTTGGTAATTGGGATATTGGTCCCGGTTTAGATGGCGACATCACTCAAAAAATTCGTAAATCGGGCTATCATGTTGCTTTTACACATAAATCGGTCTGTTTAACGAATGCCCCGGTCAAATTTTCTGTATTGTTTAAGCAGCGACTACGTTGGTCTAAGTCTTTGACCCGATTTAGATTGAGAAAACATGCCAATGTATTTAATCCAACTTGGGCAAATTTTAGTATACTCAATTTTCTGGCTAATGCCGATAATGTACTGTTTAATTTCCTTTTTGATTTTGTCTGGATGACCTATATGATTGTACTGATCGTCACCAATTGGGGTATTATATTTGAGCTGTTTTTATTAAAGTTTGTGATTATGGGGATGTTCAGTCTTGCGTCCTTTGCCATCATTATGATTATGACCGAGAGGCGGAGAGAGGAGTTTCCTTTAATCATATATACTCCCTTCCAAAGTTTGTATTCGGGTCTGTTTATGCGAATCACACGCATCATAGCCTCCTACAAAGAGCTCTTCTTCTTTAGTTCCTACAAAGACAAGTGGAACCCAGAAAAAAGCTCTCGACAAGCTCGATATGAGGGGATGTAATGGGGGGGCGAGACCATACTTGTGGCAGATAAAGCAAGATCAACCAGATATTGTGCTCTGTGCTCTGTTTTTGCCTGATGGCAATGGTGTTTGTGCTATACCTGAATTGAAGTCACAGCTCATGGATGGTGGAATTATAATGCTTACTGCCCATGGAAATAGAACAGATGGTGTGCAAGCCATAAAGGGTGGTGCTTATAACTATTTGACAAAGGGGAATGATAAGGATCGAATACTTCCCACTCATACCTAGAGCGAAAGGATTTGTCTTCAGACTTGGTGACTGCAAGTGCTAGTGGGCTGGATCCGCAAATTTCGCCTCTGGCAGCGGAGGTGCAAATTCAAGGCATTGCAGGTGTTCGTCAAATGAAAGTAGAACATATTGCAGCGATTATCGTTAATACTACTCATAAACCATTATTGGGAAAAGCCTATGTTTGTGTTTTAGAACTCAACATGGCATTGGATAGTATGAACCATAATTAATTTGAAGAATGAAAACAAGAATGATTTTACTGATATGCACACTGTTTGCATTAAGAGTTACAGCGCAAGAAGAGGTTAAGTATGACCTTTCGGATGAGAAGGCATACGTGCCCTCTGTTTATACGATTGGCTCTCCTGGTGTTGATCAGAGCGTCCATGATGTCAGGAGAAAGGCAAGGGCTGATTATCACGAGACGCATAGATATGGATATGACCAGGTGGAGAAGCCACAGTTGATTTTTACGACAGGCGAGAATCTTTTTTCATTTGCCTTTGGGGGGGCATTGACACTTATTTCGAATTATAATTTTGACGGTATCTCGAACTCAATTGATTTTATTCCATCCACGATTTCCGTTCCCCGTAGTTACGACGCTAGGCAACAGATAACGATGGATGCGTCAACTTCGATATTATATGTTAAGGCGATCGCTAACACCAAGGCCTTGGGGCGTGTTGTCATTTATCTGGATGGTGATTTTAGAGGTGCTGAAGCAAAGGAGTATAAACCACGTTTAAAGACGGGATACATTTCGTTCTTGGGATTGACCATTGGTCGTGATGTAACTACCTTTTGCGATTTGTCGTCAGCTCCAACAACGATAGATTTTGCTGGTCCTAATGCCTACACCTTCAATTATGCTACGCTTATCCGCTATGAGCATACATTCGATGACAAGCGTTTTCGGGTTGGTGCAGCGCTCGAAATGCCAAATTTAAGCGCTTCGTATGGAGATGGAAAAAATTTCAAAAGCATACCACAACGCATACCTAATGTTCCCATTTATCTTCAATATATGTGGAAAGAAAATAGGTCGAGCCACTTGAGAGCATCTGCCATATTTCGTGAATTGTATGCGCATAATTCACAAAAAGAGAGTACCACCTCCCTTTTAGGTTGGGGGGTGCAGTTGAGTGGAAATCTTGAATGTACGGAATGGCTGCGCTTGATGTTTAATGGAGTTTATGGAGAAGGTATCACTCCATACATTCAAGATATTACAGGCAGTGGACTGGACTTTATGCCCAATCCATCCAATCCAGAGGTCTTGCAGACGGTGCCAATGTATGGTTTTCAAGGCGGTCTTCAATTTAGTGTAAGTCCTCGTCTACAAGCCACAACTGGGGCATCTATGGTGCAGGTGGAGGAGAAGAATGGTTACGATAAAAACTACCCATATAAACGGGGGGTGTATGCTTTTGGCAATATATTTTATAAACTAAGCGCTCGTTGTACAGTTGCGGGGGAGTATCTTTATGGTTCTCGCGAAAATATGGATCATGCGAAAGGGCATGCCAATCGGTTTAACGTCATGCTTAAATATAGCTTTTAAGACCTTGGGTGGCATCTTTTTTAGCATTATCTGGAAATAATGCGCCGAAACTGATCCGCGAGCTCGTGGGAAGCCCACTTTTTGCTCTGAGGGAGGAATGCAAGCTCGCGGGCTGCCTAGCGAGGGGTTTGAGGGAGGAATGCAAGCTTGCGGGAGGTTCCCAGAGGTATTGGCAAGGAGTTGCAAGCTTGCGGGGCGCTTTCAGCAGTCTTGGTAGGGGAAAACGAGTTTGCATTCCCCTCATCGAGGCGTTTTTGGGTTTTTCGTGAGCTTGCATTCCCTTGACCGAGGTGTTTTTGGATTTTTCGCACATGTGCATTCCCCCCACCAAGGCAGTGGCAAGCTTCCCGCACGGTTTCGGCTCGACTTCGGCAGCCAATGCGTGCAGGAGTTATTTTATTATTTCATTGGCTAAAACGTAAGAAATCTGAAATACTACGTATTCCATGGTGCTATTTTTAATATTAAAATAAAAATCATAAGTTTGCACGGATGGAAAACACAGCGTCCACCTTACGGAATAAGAATCAAATAATAGTTATAAACACATGGAAGTAAATCAATTTATTGAAAATTTCAGACAGGCCTTTGGTGAGAAACAAGTGCTGCCCATTGCGATATGGTATTCAGAGGTGCCCATCTCTTCAACTCCTAAAATAGGGGGATGCTATTTTCAATACTTGCGTGAAATGCGTAATGGAGTTGTTGTGAGTTTAAATGAAGAGAACATGGGTTGTGGCGGTGGTAAATTCTACAGTGGATTTTCCGAAATGCCAGAATCTGTTCCAAATTTTGTATCAGGGAAAGAGCATTATAAACAGACGCCTGAACTTGTCCTCGATGTCATTGATAAAATGGGCGTTGAAAGGAAAGCAGGAAAATACCTCACCTTTTCAAGAATAGATAATCTCACTTCATTTGATGGTGTCGAAGGCTTACTATTCTTAGCCTCCGCAGATGTGTTGAGCGGATTATCTGCTTGGGCATTCTATGACAGAAATGAATCAGACACAGTATCTGCTTTATTTGGTTCAGGTTGTTCTGCTGTGGTTACACAGGCAATCAACGAAAATAATAAAGGTGGACATAGATCGTTCATCGGTTTTCTTGACCCATCAGTTCGCCAATATGTAGAGAGCAATGAACTTGCATTTACAATTCCGATGTCCCGCTTTAAAGTGATGTATAACACCATGCGCCAGAGCTGCCTTTTTGATACAAACGGTTGGGCTAAGATATTAGAACGGATCAATACTTAGTTGAGTTTAGTTTTTAATAAGAAAACAGTTGAAATTTCCTTCAACTGTTTTTTTATTGCTTTCAAATTGCGATAAACTGCGATAAAGTGTCATAAAATGAATAGGTAACGTTTTGTTAATCTTACTTGTAATCATCTAAAATGGAGTGCGTATGTCTAAATAATAATTACATTTGCTGCCCTGTGTGTTACGTGAAACTTCTGTCTCTAGTATTCGTTTATAATACTAGGAGAAGATAGACAGAGGGTGTCAAATAATTATATTAGTAGTCTTAGTTTTACAAATAACAATAACGTATGAATGTATATGTAATGGGTGTTTTCAGCTTGATCGTCGCTGTAGTTCTCTTATCTACTTTGTTTTCCTTGCTAAGGAAACAAGATTTCTCAAGTCCAAGTTCGAAAGAGTATAAAGACTCCAAATCAATGAGCGTGTTGCAACGGATTTTTTTAGGATATGGAACGAATCTGAATCTGACGAAATGCCTTGCTCTGGTGAGTTTATTTCTATTTATACTCGTCGGTTGTAAGGATAAGAAAGTGATACCACCTCCCATTGTATTGGTTGAATCATCAAAAGTAGATAATGTTGAGCTTTTTGGTGAATACGTAGGGCGTTTAACAGCCTTTCGCAATGTAGAGGTTCGTGCTCGTGTCGATGGTTTTATTCAAGAAATGACTTTCGAACAAGGGAAATCAGTCACAAAAGGCGATCTGCTATATGTGATCGACCCTACTGTATATCAAGCCAAATATGAATATGCCAAAGCGGTCTTAAAGAAATCAGAAGCAGAATATTTAAAAGCAAAGCGAGATGAAGCCCGTTTACGCCCTCTCTATAAAGAAAATGCAGTGAGTCAGCTCGACCTAGACAATGCAACAGCTCAAACAGAAGTGGCACTAGCCAATGTGGCTATGAGCAAAGCGACATTACAAGAGGCTGAAACCGAACTGAGTTACACCCAAGTTCGAGCGCCCATATCAGGTTATATCTCTGAATCAAAAGTTTTTATAGGCTCGTTGGTGGGCTCTAAAGGTGAATCCTTATTATCAGAAGTCGTACAAATCAATCCGATGACTGTTGATTTTGATATGACAGGTCTAGATTACTTAAGCAGCAAGCGCCGTAATGTAGAGTTTGGTACAACTGACTCAACTCGTTCCTGGCAGCCAACAGTGTCAATCAGCTTACCCGATAACACCACATATAATCACAAGGGACTAGTGAATTTTGCTGATCCACAAGTCAATCCATCGACAGGAACTTTCAGCGTCAGTGCCGATGTTCCGAATCCTAATCGAGTACTCCTACCCGGTCAGTTTACTCAAGTTAAACTACTCCTAGATGTATTAGAAAATGCGGTAGTAGTACCTCGCAAGGCGGTGTATATTGAAAAAGGCGGTGCCTTTATCATGGTGGTACGCACCGATAGTATCGTCGAAAAACGATTCGTACAAACCGGCGTGCAGGTCAACAATACGATGGTTATAGACAGAGGTTTAAAACAAGGCGAGTGGATCATCACGGAAGGGCGTCAGAAAGTTGTTCCTGGCGAGAAGGTGATACCTGCTTTATCCACCGATTCATTAACGATTGATAAATTAAGGAGGGATGATTTATGAAAGTAGGTTTCTTTATTGATCGGCCCATCTTTTCCGCCGTATTATCCATACTGATTGTATTGGTGGGTGGTATTGCTTTAACATTATTACCCGTTGACCAATATCCTGATGTAACCCCACCAGTGGTAAAAATCAGCGCTTCATATCCTGGGGCAAGTGCCACCACTGTAACGCAGGCTGTTGCAACCCCTATCGAACAAGAATTAAACGGAACTCCGGGCATGATCTACATGGAGTCAAGTAGTTCAAACACGGGTAGCTTGAGTATATCAGTCACCTTTGAAGTGGGTACAGACGCAGACATGGCTACGGTAGAAATACAAAATCGGGTGAAGCTAGCAGAATCACGATTGCCTGCTGAGGTAGTGCAAAATGGTCTTTCCGTAGAGCGTCGCTCCACTACTCAGTTAATGACGATTAGCTTATCATCAGAAGATCCAAAATTTGATGAAATCTACCTGAGTAACTTTGCTACAATTAATGTACTAGATATCTTAGGACGTATCCCAGGAGTTGGGCGTGTCTCCAATATAGGTAGTCGATACTATGCCATGCGTATATGGGTGCTACCTGACCGCTTGGCTAATTATAG
>CAMRAP010000085.1 GCA_947039985.1 uncultured Odoribacter sp. | reverse complement strand
TTTCAAACGTTTGCGATGATTTTCACAAAACCTAATTTTAGATAACTATGAAAAACTACAATCCTAACGAAATCAAAAATATCGCTCTTGTAGGTAGTGCGGGGGCTGGAAAGACTACCCTTGCCGAAGCGATGATGTATGAAGGCGGGGTCATCTCGCGTAGAGGTAGCGTAAGTGCTAAAAACACCGCTTCTGACTACAGACCAGTTGAGCAAGAATATGGTTCATCTGTTTTTTCAGCCGCACTGTATACGGAGTGGAAAGAGCAGAAATTGAATTTTATTGATACGCCTGGTGCTGATGATTTTGTTGGAGGTGTTATTTCTGCGCTAAATGTGGCTGACACTGCTGTTATGGTAGTCAATGCAGTGAAAGGAATTGAAGTGGGGACTGAAATAACAAGTCGCCATGCTAAAAAATTAAACAAGCCAGTGATTCTTGTCATCAACCAATTAGACCATGAAAAAGCAAATTTTGAGCAAACCATAGAACATGCTCAATCTTCGTTTGGTAAAAAAGTGGTATTGGTGCAATATCCTGTTAATTCAGGAACAGGATTTAATCAAGTGGTGGATGTCTTGAAAATGGAGATGTACCAATGGAAGCCTGAAGGAGGAAAGCCAGATGTACTTCCTATTCCAGAATCAGAAAAAGAAAAAGCAACTGAGCTATATAATATCTTGATTGAGGCTGCTGCTGAAAATGACGACAGCTTGATGGAGCTTTATTTTGAGAAAGGAAGTTTAAGCGAAGACGAAATGCGATCCGGTATTCGCAAAGGATTATTAGCAAGAGATATGTTCCCCGTGTTCTGTGTTTCTGCAGAAAAAGATATGTGTGTTCGTCGTTTTATGGAGTTTTTAGTTAATGTTGCACCTGCTGCATCTGCTATGCCAGGAATGCCAACACAAGCAGGAGAGATAATCAACTACGATGTAACAGCTCCAACTTCTGTATTTATATTTAGTACAACGATAGAACAACATTTAGGAGACATCAACTACTTCAAAGTCGTTTCTGGCGTGGTGAAAGAGGGAGATGATTTAATAAATATGCGAACAGGTGCAAAAGAGCGCATTGCGCAATTGTATGCTGTTGCTGGAAAAAATCGTACAAGAGTATCTGAATTACGCGCAGGAGATCTTGGTGCAACCGTAAAATTAAAGGGTACCAAAAATGGAGATACACTGAACACAAAAGATTGCGACTTTATTTTTCCAGAAATTAAATACCCCAATTCTCGTTTTAGAACAGCTGTACGTGCCGTAAAAAAAGGAGATGAGGAAAAAATGGCAGAAGTGCTTTATCGCATGCATGAGGAAGATCCATCTTTGCTAGTAGAATATTCGAAAGAATTAAAACAGATGATTCTTTCAGGGCAAGGAGAGTTTCATTTAACTACAATGAAGTGGAGGATGGAACATAATGATAAGATCAATATCGAATTTTATGCTCCTAAAATTCCATATAGAGAAACGATTACGAAATATGCACAGGCAGAGTATCGCCATAAAAAACAATCCGGAGGATCAGGTCAGTTTGGAGAGGTATGTATGCTTATTGAACCTTACGAGGAAGGAATGCCTGAACCAGTATCTTACAAAATAAACGGTGTTGAGAGTAAAATGTCACTCAGAGGGAAAGAGGAAAACGAACTGCCTTGGGGTGGAAAATTGGTCTTCTATAATTGTATTGTAGGAGGAGTGATTGATACTCGTTTTATGCCAGCTATTTTAAAAGGGATTTTGGAGAAAATGGAAGAAGGCCCATTGACTGGCTCGTATGCTCGTGATATTCGTGTTTGTGTCTACGATGGAAAAATGCATCAAGTCGCTTCAAATGAAATCTCTTTCCGATTGGCTGGTCGCCATGCCTTTAGCGAAGCCTTCAAAAAAGCGAACCCTAAAATCTTAGAGCCTGTCTATAACATAGAGGTTTTAGTTCCAGATGAAGATATGGGCGATGTGATGGGCGACTTGCAAACTCGACGTGCCTTGATTATGGGCATGGAGGCAGATAGCGGTTTCCAGAAAATCAAAGCAGCAGTTCCTTTAAAGGAGATGCAACGCTACTCAACTGCACTAAGCTCTATCACTGGTGGACGTGCCACATTTACAATGAGTTTTGCAGGATATGAAAAGATCCCTTCAGACATACAGGATGAATTATTGAAAAATTATAAAGGAGATGATGATGATGAATAGTGTTGTATAGGTTCATTTTAGTATATGAATTAAATTAGTTGATAAAAATGCCACTTTAAAGTGGCATTTTTTATTAGTTTTGCATAAGCTTAATAAGCAGAGATCATTTTTAATAATAGTCATATGAATTTGTTTTATACACCTGATATTGAGGGAGAATACTATGTGATGAGTCCTGAGGAGTCAAAGCACTGCGTGAGGGTCTTACGTTTTGTGGAAGGGAAAAAGCTGTCGCTAGTGGATGGCAAAGGCAACTGGTTTAACGGAATTGTGGATCAAGCAGACCCCAAAAGATGCGGGCTAAAGATTTTAGAAAAATTAGAAAATCATGAACAACGTCCTTTCCGTTTGCATTTAGCCGTTGCTCCGACAAAAAACATCGACCGAGTGGAATGGCTCTTAGAAAAGTGTACAGAAATAGGGATCGACGAGATAACAATGCTAAATACAGAACATTCTGAACGCAAGGTGGTCAAAGACGAACGTTTACAAAAAGTGATCATTTCTGCCATGAAGCAATCCTTAAAGGCTTATTTACCCAAACTGAATCCAATGATTGACTTTAAGACTTTTATTACTGGATGCAAGGAGGAACAGAAATTCATTGCTCATTGCCATGATGGAGAAAAGGAATGTTTGAATGAAGCTTATGAAATAGGCAAAGATGTTCTTATTTTAATTGGCCCAGAGGGTGATTTCTCAGAAGAAGAGGTCGCTTTTGCAGAGCAAGTCGGATTTTCACCAATCACTCTTAGTACAAGTCGATTGCGAACAGAAACAGCAGGACTAGTAGCTTGTCATAGTATTAATTTCATGAATAAAATATAATTAAAAAGATGGAAAACATTCTTAAAATTATTTTGATTATTACTTTGTTTTTAATTATGCCTCGTTGGCTTTGGGGACAGGAAACAAAAACAAAGATTGCCTTATTAAAATATAAAGGAGGAGGAGATTGGTATGCCAACCCAACAGCCCTACCCAATTTAATTCAATTTTGTAACGACAATCTAAAAACAGACCTAGCTAAACAAGCAGCAACAGTTGAACCTGGAAGTAGAGATATTTTTAATTATCCTTACATACATATGACTGGACACGGAAATGTAGTGTTTACCCCCATCGAAGCACAGAATCTTCAAGAATATCTGTTAGCAGGTGGTTTTTTACACGTAGATGATAATTATGGCTTGGCTCCCTCATTCCGTAGAGAGATCAAGAAAGTTTTTCCAGAGGAGGAATTAATGGAAATCCCTTGGGATCATCCCATTTTTCACCAGAAATATAAATTCACTCAAGGTTTACCTAAAATCCATGAACACGACGGCAAACGCCCGCAAGCTCTAGGTATTGTAAAAGATGGGCGATTAGTGCTACTGTTCACTTTCGAGACAGATTTAAGTGATGGCTGGGAAGACAAAGAGGTTCACAACGACAAAGAAAATAAACGAGAAAAGGCTTTACAAATGGGAGCGAATATCATCTCATATATTTTCACAAACTAATATTTTCAAGGAAATGGGTGACACAACTTGAATATTTCACAAAACACAATCCTCCATTTTATTTTTTTTACTATATTTACAGCTCGTAAACGTATGCACGAAATAAAAAAAACATTAAAAATGTGCTAACGTATAAAACCTTAGCACATTTTATTTAAAAAAAATAGATTACTATGTTCATTATTCCTGAAATCCCACAACTAACTTCATCTAATTTAGAAGAGGCTACAAAGCTTCTATCTGCGATTGCTCCTCAACAAGTGGCTTGCATAAACTGGCCCAAAAGTTTTCCTGAAAAACCAGCAGTGAGTTTCCGTATGGCACATAACGGAGGAGATGAATTATTTATTCGTTTCACAGTTACAGAAGAAACAACATTAGCTTTAGTGAAAGAAGATAATGGAGAAGTATGGACTGATTCATGCGTAGAATTTTTTCTAGCACTAGACGACAGTGGATATTATAATTTTGAATTTACCTGTATTGGAAAAGCACTCTTAGGATTTAGAAAGGAACGTCCGAATCCAACTCATGCTACTCCTGAAATTATGGAATCAATCAAACGATTTTCTACATTGGGAACAGCTAATTTTGAAGAGAAAGCATTAAATGGTTCATGGGAACTAACAGTTGCTATTCCTACATCAGCACTTTTCAAACACAAAGTAGAGAAATGGAAAGGACTTACAGCAGAAGCTAATATCTATAAATGTGGCGATAATCTGTCAAAACCACATTTCGTATCTTGGCAAGCTATTGACACAGACGAACCCAATTTTCATGTACCACCTTGCTTTACCAAAGTAAGTTTTTAATTGACTATGAAAGATCGTCTTGTTTTTGGATTTATATGGGGGCTTCTTGCCCCTTTTCTTGTTATACTCCTATTTTGGACACTCCGTTTCCAATACCTAAGCTTAGGTGAGTTTATTCACCAAGCTGTCATTCTAAAAGTACAATTTAAAATCATTTCACTAGGTGTTTTCTTTGCCGATCTTGCCCTTTTCTATCTATTCTTACACCTAAAGAAAAATAGTACTACAAAAGGTGTTATCCTTGCCGTACTGTTCTATTCTTTACTTTTTATGCTATCTACAACACTTTAATGTCACTTTTCCTCTTGAATTTCTTCATATTCAACATCCTCTACATTTGAATGATTTTCATTCATCTGAACAGCCTCTCCTTTTCTCTCTGCATTGCGTTTCATCTTTTTGATAGAGAGCTGATACCATAAATTAGTGAACCCATAAAAGATAGCCGTTGCTCCAAAAAGGATAAAAACACTCTTAGCCGAACTAAAAGGGTCAAACAAGACAACGATTCCAGCTACTAATATCAAAGCAGGAAACAAATAGTTCATCGGTGAAAAAGCACCAAATTGTTTGGCTGCTACCAAGGTTACCAATTGACCAATAGCAGCAAGCACCAAAATAAAACCCAGAATAAACATAAAAAAAGTTACAAAGCTTTCTGAAAATGAGATCAATAAAATCCCTAAAGCGATGCTACCAATACCACTAAAAGGAATCAAACTTTTTCGCCGTTCTTCTCGATTTTTAGTTGATATTATGAATGCGAACAAACCAGTTAGCAAGAAAAGAAGTCCTACCAACATAATAACATATTGTAATGCTACTCCTGGCCAAACCACCAAAACAGTCCCTAATAAGATTGCAACAATAGAACTATAAATAGCCCCTTTAAAATGTGTCGATGTATAAACAATTTGCATAGTATTTAAATTATAATTAGTCTCCAATTTTAGTTTAACGAAGATAAGTATTTTTTTGTTATTCCAACACCTATCTTTTTACATTTTTATTTTTTAGCTTTTGCCTTATTTATAGTACCTTTACGACTTCATAAAAATGAACTATGGGATATAAAGAAGAAATTTTACGCCGCCGAACTTTTGGTATAATCAGTCACCCTGATGCTGGAAAAACCACCTTAACAGAAAAACTACTACTGTTTGGTGGAGCAATTCATATCGCAGGAGCTGTAAAATCGAATAAAATCAAAAAAACAGCGACTTCAGACTTTATGGAGATTGAACGCCAAAGAGGTATCTCAGTGGCAACCTCTGTTATGGGATTTGAATACAAGGGAATCAAAATAAATATTCTTGACACCCCTGGTCACCAAGACTTTGCAGAGGACACCTTCCGCACGCTAACAGCATGCGACAGTGTGATCATTGTTGTTGACTCTGCCAAAGGAGTTGAATCACAGACTCGTAAACTTATGCAAGTGTGTCGAATGCGCAAAACGCCCGTGATTGTTTTTATCAATAAACTAGATCGTCCTTCAAATGACCCGTTTGATATTCTTGATGATGTTGAAAGAGAGCTACAGATAAAAGTAAATCCACTCAGTTGGCCTATTGGCAGTGGCGACACTTTTAAAGGAATCTATAATATATATAATCAGAGCCTTTGCCTATACACTCCAAGCATCCAAAATATCCAAGAGGGTCTTGAAATTACAGATACAGATTCGGAGGAATTGGATCAACACATTGGCAAACGTTCTGCCGATCAACTTCGTGAGGATCTAGAATTAGTACGTGAAGTATATCCAAATTTAAATCGAGAAGAATACCTAGATGCTCAAGTAGCACCTGTATTTTTTGGATCTGCATTAAATAATTTCGGTATACGGGAACTGTTGGATTGTTTTATTGAAGTAGCACCAGCACCACTTCCACGAGAAACAGAAGAACGAATCGTTCAACCAGACGAAGAAAAATTCTCTGGTTTTGTATTTAAAATACATGCAAATATGGATCCAAACCACCGTGATCGTCTTGCATTTGTCAAAATCTGCTCAGGTGTTTTTAAGCGAAATACAAACTACCTACATGTTAGAAATGGTAAGAATTTAAAATTCTCAACCCCTACAGCATTTATGGCCTCTAAAAAAACGATTATTGAAGACGCTTATCCAGGTGACATTATCGGATTACATGATACGGGTACATTTAAAATTGGTGATACGCTAACGGAGGGTGAAAAATTACACTTTAAAGGCATTCCTAGTTTCTCGCCAGAATTATTCAAATACATTGAAAATTCTGACCCTATGAAATCGAAGCAATTAAATAAAGGGATAGATCAATTAATGGACGAAGGAGTTGCCCAACTTTTTGTAAATCAATTCAATAATCGTAAAATCATAGGAACAGTTGGTGCCCTACAATTTGAAGTGATTGAATATCGCTTGCTACATGAGTATAGTGCCATTTGTCGCTGGGAACCCATCAACTTATATAAAGCTTGTTGGATTGAATCCTTAGATTATGCTCAATTAGAAGATTTTAAAAAACATAAATCACAATATATGGCAAAAGATAAGGAAGGACGTGACGTTTTTCTGGCCGATTCGCAATATATGCTACAAATTGCACAAGCAAATTATCCAAAGTTGATTTTTCACTTTAAGTCAGAATTTTAAAAGAACCCAGTAAAAGCTACATCCATGATTGAAATAGGAAAAACATATTTGCAAGAAATAACCGTTACACAGAAAGACAGCGCTGCAGTACATGGCTCAGGGA
>CAMRAP010000084.1 GCA_947039985.1 uncultured Odoribacter sp. | reverse complement strand
CGCAAAAGTACGGGTTTTTCTTTCGTTGGTAAATTTTTGACTTGTAATTTGACGTGATAATCTTTTGCAAAAGTAAAAGACGAATAGAAGAGACAGAGTACTGTAAATAATTTTAGCATGCTGATTATAATTAAAAATGTTATGATACAATGTGAATGGGGAAAATATCGCCATTAAGGTGGCGAAGATATAGATTCTTTTTTTTAAATGAAAACAAGACACTTTTTATTATTTCTTCCGTACAAGGATATAGACCATTTTGCAGTGTCTTTAAATGAAATAGAAGAATAACTAACTATATAACTAACTATGAAACGGGAACATTTGATAAAACAAATTGCTGACACTTCCCAAATTTGGGATGTTGTTGTGATTGGAGGAGGAGCAACAGGTTTAGGGATAGCCTTGGATGCTGCTACAAGAGGGTATAAAGTGGCTCTATTTGAACAAGATGATTTTTCAAAGGGAACTTCAAGTCGAAGTACAAAACTAGTGCATGGAGGTGTACGCTATTTAGCTCAAGGCGATATTATGCTCGTGCTAGAAGCATTGCATGAGCGAGGTCTGCTAAAGAAAAATGCACCGCATCTTGTTAAAAGTCAGGCTTTTATTATTCCAAATTATAGCCATTGGGATAATTTTCTGTATACTGTAGGTTTGACTACTTATGATGTTTTAGCAGGGGCATTGAGCTTTGGACGTTCTAAATATCAATCTAAGGCGAAGACTAAAAACTATTTGCCAACAGTTAAAACGGAAGGACTCAAAGGGAGTGTGATGTATTACGATGGTCAGTTTGATGATTCGCGTTTGGCTATAAATTTGGCACAGACGTGTTATGAAAATGGGGGAAGTCCACTGAATTGGATGCAAGTTAAGGGAATCCTGCATGATAAAAAAGGAAAGGTTGGCGGAGTAAAGGTTAAAGATATGCTTGCCGGCAAAGAGTATGAGGTGAAATCAAAAGTAGTGATTAATGCTACGGGGATTTTTGTAGATAGTATTATGGAGATGGATGTGCCAACGCACGAGCGCTTAGTTCAGCCGAGTCAAGGTGTACATTTGGTGCTTGATAATTCATTTTTGAAAAGTGATTATGCGATTATGATACCAGAGACTGATGATGGGCGTGTGTTGTTTGCTGTTCCTTGGCATGATAAGGTTGTGGTAGGTACAACCGATACAACAAGAGAAAAATCTGAATTAGAGCCTAAGGCTTTAGATAGAGAGGTTGAGTTTATTCTTGATGCCGTTGGGCGTTATATGAGT
Organism: uncultured Odoribacter sp.; assembly: GCA_947039985.1. GTDB lineage: Bacteria > Bacteroidota > Bacteroidia > Bacteroidales > Marinifilaceae > Odoribacter. The sequence goes on along the minus strand of CAMRAP010000084.1, from coordinate 6,103 downwards.
CGGAAGCCTGAGCGTAAAGATGTTCTTTCGGTTTTTGCTGGCTTACGTCCATTGGCAGCACCCAAAAAAGAGGGGAGAAGTACAAAAGAGATTTCTCGAAGCCATAAGCTGTATGTTTCTAAAAATAATTTGCTAACGATTACTGGGGGAAAGTGGACTACTTATCGCAAGATGGCAGAGGATACATTGGACAAAGCAATTGGAATGAAGCTTTTAGAAAAGCGGAAGTGTATAACGAAACATTTTCATATACATGGTTATACAAAAAATGAAGAGACGAATGACCGTTTGTATATTTATGGCTCTGATAGAGATGGCATAAAGTCATTGATCGATAGCGATAATTATATGATGGAAAAAATACATCCAAAATATGATTATACTGTTGCTGAAGTGATTTGGGCGGTGGAAAAAGAGATGGCTATGACGGTGGAAGATGTTTTGGCAAGGCGTGTACGACTCTTGTTTTTAGATGCCCGAGCAGCCATTGAAGCAGCGCCTAAGGTGGCAGCTATAATGGCGCATGAATGTGGATATGCTCAGGAGTGGATCACTTCAGAAGTTGAAAAATTCACTAAGCTTGCAAAAAACTATATCTTATAGCCATGTGAATACAATAAGGCTCCTGCTTTATGATAAATTGCAGGAGCCTACTTGTTGCTGTTTGAAGAACAGGAAGTTCTTAAAATGATATACTTACATTGAGAAGTCCCATTGTATATGCCTCTTCAATGTGGTTGAAATAGCACCGAGCGCCGATGCCCCAAGCATCTGTTAATTTATAGGTGTATCCTGCTGATAGGTTAAAGCCAAAGACATTGTCATCTTTTGACCCCAATATTGGTTTGGTGCGTCACTCAAAGTTTCATCAACTAGAGTCGTTTTATCTTTTCGGGTGTAAGTCAAGCCAGCATTAATATATACCAGATGTTTTGAGTTGTCAACAGCAAAATAATAGATATTTGGTCCAATTGATAAAGAGTTGATTTTTGTTGTCATCTCTGGCTTATTATTACTAGAGATGTGAGGGGGGCTTGTTCGACGACCAATTGTTGTTCCTATGTCTAAACCTGCACCCCATTTTTTATGGTACTTATAGATAAAGGAGTTTACATTTGCAAAACCACTGACAAATTCTGTATGAGTATAGCCATAGCCGCTCATTACTATGAATTGTTTATCAAGGGGCTCTTGAGCTTTCAGTGGTTTCGTACACAAGATACTTATCAATATGCTTAAATAAATAAATGTAGTTTTCATCGAGTTATGTTTCTATATTGATATCATATTTTTGATTTATCAGTCGATTTAAAGATAAATAAGCTTATCGTTGAGGAAGCAATACAACAAATAATATGCCATGTTTATATTATTTGTATCTGTTTATGTAAGAACAAAATTATTATGTATATTTGCGACACTAAATGGCACAAAACAAGTTGAATACAAAGGATTTACTACTAAAATATCAGTCGGCAAAAGTCATTGAGAGATTGACTTCAAAGCTGACACCTGTGAGTGATCGGAAATATAAGCTGGTCAATAATGCAGGTTCTATTACCCCATTGCTGATAGGAGTGATGCGTCAAACACGTCCCGGTATCAGGGTTATTGTGTTAAATGACCGAGAAGAGGCAGCCTATTTCTATAATGACTTAGTCTCTTTTGCAGAGGAGAAACAAATCGCTTTCTTGCCCTCTTCCTATCGTCGAAAGATGAATGAAGAGGAAAAGGATAATGATTCGGTATTGGTACGTACAGAGGTTTTAAATAATCTTTGTAATGGTAAGATCGATACATTGATTACTTTTCCAGAGGCTTTGGCTGAGAAGGTGGTGGATGGCAAGGTTTTGAGTGAAATGACGATGCGTGTAAAGCAAGGGGATAAAATTTCCATGTCATTTCTTGAGAATTTGCTCGTGGAGTATGAATTTGAGCGGAATGATTTTGTTTATGAGCCGGGTCATTTTTCCATCAGAGGTAGTATTGTTGATGTTTATTCCTTTGCAGAGGAGCAGCCTGTACGGATCGACTTCTTTGGAGATGAGGTGGAGTCGATACGTTTTTTTGATGTAGAGACTCAGTTGTCAGAAAAAAAGATAGAAGAGATCTCCATCGTACCTGATTTAAGTGGTCAAGATGGTTCAAGTGATTATCTATATACCGATCTATGGACCTATTTTACAGAGAAACCTGTATGGTGGATTAAAGATGGCATGTTTCTTCATGATAAAGTAAAATCTTTACATAAAGAAGTTGGAGAACAATTAGTTACTTCCGAGGAGATGTTGATGAGCTATATGGGCTTGTGTCCTGTTGTAGAGTGGGGAGTTGATCTCTATTTTCGGGGAGAACTTATAGATGTTGGTAGTGAATTACAACCCCCAACAAATAAACAGTTTGAAATGTTGGCAGAAAGTTTGCAATTGTATCAAAAAGAGGGCTATCAATTGTATGTCTGTTCTAATAATGAAAAGCAAATTGATCGTATTCGTGATATTTTTAAAGACAAAGCTTGGCAAGTTGATTTTACTTGGCTTGAAGGTGTTGTTCATGAAGGGTTTGTTGATACGAAGGAAAAAATATGTCTTTATACAGAGCATCAAATATTTGATAGATACCATAAATACCGTTTACAAACCACTCGTATTCGTCAAAGTCGGGAGTCTATCACCCTAGGTGAGTTGCAGAATTTACACCCTGGAGATTATGTCGTGCATATCGATCATGGAGTAGGACGTTTTGGAGGTTTGGTAAAACTCAACAATGACGGCAAGGAGCAAGAGGCTATTCGATTGGTGTATAAAAATGATTCCGAATTGTATGTCGGTCTCCATTCGCTACATAAAATTTCAAAATACAAAGGCAAAGATGGAACTGCACCAGTGGTAAATAAACTGGGTGGAGATGCGTGGAATAAGCTGAAAGCAAAAGCGAAATCACGAGTGAAAGATATTGCGAGAGAGTTAATTGCTTTATATGCTCGCCGTAAACAAGAACTTGCTTTTGCCTTTTCAAAAGACAGCTATTTGCAAGAAGAGATGGAGGTTACATTTATGTATGATGAAACGCCCGACCAGATGAAAGCCATTGAAGCTGTAAAGGCAGATATGGAACAACCACAAGTGATGGATCGCTTGGTGTGCGGAGATGTAGGATTTGGAAAAACAGAGGTGGCTATGCGAGCTGCATTTAAAGCCGTGGCTGATAGTAAGCAGGTGGCAATATTGGTGCCAACCACTGTCTTAGCTTATCAACATTACCAAACTTTTATCAAGCGTTTAGAGGGGATGCCTTGTCGAGTAGAGTATGTGTGTCGAATGAGGAAAAGTAGCGATATAAAAAAGATATTGAAAGAGTTGAAAGAGGGGAATATTGACATTATTATAGGTACACATCGATTGACAAGTAAGGATGTTGAGTTTAAAGACTTAGGACTTTTAGTCATTGATGAGGAGCAAAAATTTGGCGTTGGAATAAAGGAAAAGTTGAAACAAATCAAATTGAATGTTGATACCTTGACAATGACAGCAACACCTATTCCTCGAACATTGCAGTTTTCACTGATGGGTGCTAGAGATATGTCGATCATTCGGACTCCACCGGCTAACCGCTATCCCATTGTTACGGAGTTATACCGATTTGATGAACAATTAATTAAAGAAGTGGTTTTGTATGAGATGGCTCGAAATGGTCAAGTGTTTTTTATTCACAATCGTATAGACACCATTCGTGAAATACAGAGTTTATTACATCGCATGATACCAGAGGTGAAAACTTGCGTTGCTCACGGACAATTATCTGGAGATGAGTTGGAAAAAGTGATGCATGATTTTGTGCGGGGCGACTATGATGTATTGATTGCAACCACCATTATCGAATCTGGATTAGATATTCCAAATGCTAACACTATGATTATTAATCAAGCGCAAAACTATGGCTTGAGTGATTTGCATCAGTTGAGAGGGCGAGTTGGGCGTTCAAATAAAAAGGCATTTTGTTATCTTTTGACACCGCCATTAGACCTCGTTAATGCAGATTCAAGAAGACGTTTAAAGGCCATTGAAGATTTTAGTGGTTTGGGCAGTGGGTTTAATATTGCGATGCAGGATTTAGATATTAGAGGTGCAGGAAATATATTGGGTGCAGAGCAGTCTGGCTTTGTGGCAGAAATGGGCTACGAGACTTATCAACGAATTTTAAATGAAGCCCTATTAGAGTTGCATGAAGATGAGTTTGCCGGAATGGATTTTGCACAAATGGATCAAAAGCAAACTTTTGTCAGTGATTGTGTTATTGAGTCGGATTTTGAAGCGATTATTCCAGAAAGCTACGTTGAAAATGTGAGTGAACGTATTCGTTTGTATCGAGAATTAGACAATATGAATGAGGAGGAGGAGTTGGAACAATTTGGCAAAAAAATGTGTGATCGTTTTGGCGAACTACCTCCACAAGTGATGGGCTTGATGGAAATTGTTAGAGCTCGGAAGTACTGTAAAGAGTTGGGAGTGGAGCGTTTATTTGCAAAGAATGGAAAAATGGTCATGTATTTTGTCGGTGCACAGTCCTCTCCTTATTATAAATCAGATGCTTTTGTGGCTGTATTGAAATTTGTACAGCAGCAAGTGATACCTTGTCGATTTAATGAAAAAAATAATAAGCTGTCGCTTATATTTGAAAAGGTTGCGAATGTCATGCAATTGGCAAATAATGTAAGAAAAATGTGGGAATTATTAAAGGAGGCAGGAGTGTAAAATGATGAATTTAGTCATAGATGTTGGAAATACCAGAACAAAATATGCTTTTTTTGATGAAGAGCGCTTTGTTGAAGCCAAATATCAAATAGTAGATTTGTTTGCAGATATAGAAAAATGGAAAGAGGCTGGCGAGGAGATTCATCTGTTTCTTGCTGGTAGTGGCACGATGGATCAAGCGACTCAAGTACGACTGAAAGAGTCTGTGGATTCTTTTTTAGGTGTATCTCAATTGAAGGAATATCCTATAAAAATTGGGTATACAAATCCAGAGCAATTAGGTATTGATCGTATTGCAAATTGTGTGGGAGCTATGAGTTTATTCCCTGGTCGGAATCTATTAGTAATTGATTCAGGTACATGTATAACCTATAATTATGTTAGTTCTGATGGTGTTTTTTTAGGTGGGAATATTGCTCCTGGGGTAGAGCTTCGCTTTCGTAGCTTGAATCAACATACAGAGAAGCTACCTTATGTCGCTCCTTCTGAGAATTATGGGGGGATAGGCAAAACAACAGAGGAGGCCATTCGGAATGGAGTCATGAATGGAGTCCTTTTTGAAGTAGAACAGACCATTCAATGTTTTATAGTAGAATGGTCAGATTATCAGATTGTTATTACCGGTGGGAATAGCTGTTATTTAAAAGAAAAGTTGAAATCGAAGGCTCAGTATTGTGACACCCTAGGATTTATAGGCTTAAATAGAATGCTCTTGTCTGTGGTAAAAAAAGAGTGATTGTTAATTTTTGTGATGGTCATGTATTTTTTAAAAATAGTAATACCTTTGCAAAGTAAGTTTTAGGAAATCAAAATTGGAAATTTAAGATATAGTTAAAATTATAAAGATTGAAATCATGACAAGGATTATTGCTTTAGTGTTTGGAATTTATTTTATGATTGGGGCGGTAGAGGCTCAAACTTTAGAGGATAAATTTGGTATTGATAGTGCGCAAACGATAATGAACGCTTCTATTTATTCTGAATTTGTGAAGCAAAAGAGTTATAAGGATGCATTACCTGCTTGGAGATATGTTTTTGTAAATGCTCCTAAGTTTCAAATTACCACCTATTCTAGAGGAGTTGCGATCATGGCTCATATGCTAAAGGATACAAAAAATCCAGCTTATTTGGATACGATGATGATGGTTTATGATCAGCAAATCAAGTATTATGGTACTCATCCAAGGTTTGGTGAAGGTTTTATTTTAGGAAGACAAGGTTCAGATTTGGCCCGTTTTGGCAAGGATGATCCTACAATTAAAAAGAGAGCTTATGGCTTTTTGGCAAAATCTTTTGAACTAGGAGGTAAGAGATCGGAAGAGCGTCGTGTAGGGAAAGAGTGTTAAGAT
>CAMRAP010000083.1 GCA_947039985.1 uncultured Odoribacter sp. | reverse complement strand
TCTCGATCCATCTGGTTAAAAGATGGAGGTTGGAATATCGTAGATGAAAAGATGGGTATTTATCTAGTCGGTGTAGATGGGACTGAGGAGTTATTGTTTGAAGGGAATTTAAGTCTTTTTGATCCAATGCCTGTGGAGCCTCGTTTTAAGCCAGCTGTTATCCCATCCATGAGAAACTATACTGATGCTCATGGCACTTTCTATGTTCAAGATGTATATGAAGGGACTCATATGGAAGGTGTTGAGCTAGGAAGTGTGAAATATTTGCGGATCATAGAATCGCCAGCCAAGAAGAGTTGGACAGTTGGAGGCTGGGGTGGAGAAGGAGAGCAAGCACCAGGAGTTAATTGGCATAGTTTTGAGACCAAGAAAGTCTTGGGTGTTGTTCCTGTTGAATCGGATGGTTCCGCTAGTTTTGAAGCGCCAGCTGGATTGCATGTCTATTTTCAAGTATTGGATAAGGATATGAAAATGATTCAAACAATGCGTAGCGGAGTCTCTTTGATGCCTGGTGAGACGAATGGGTGTATTGGTTGCCATGAAGATAGACTTTCGATTCCTGTTACTAGAGGGACCCCAATGGCATTGAAAAATCCTGCGCACAAATTGTCGGAATGGATGGAAAAGAAACCTGTGAACTTTTCATTTATGGAGCATGTTCAACCCATTCTAGATAAACGCTGTGTTAAATGTCATGATTTTGATGCAGAGAATAGAGATAAGCTTGTTTTGGCGGCAGATAAGAATCCATACTTTAATGCTGCTTACGTCAATATGTATGTAAAGAAAATTGTTTCATTGATTGGAGGTGGACCAGCTAGCTTGCAGCCAGCCTATACTTGGGGATCTCACAAAAGTAAATTAACTGAGATTATTGATGGAAATCATAAAGGCGTTCAGCTAAGTCAGAAAGAAAAAAGGACACTTTACACTTGGATGGATATAAATGGAGTGTATTATCCCGTTTATGAAACAGCTTTTGATAATACTATGGCAGGGCGTTGCCCACTGACCTATGAAGAGATGGGTGAGTTGGGAAAATTGACAGCTACGAATTGGGGATCTTTAAATAATTTTCGTAGAAATCTTACCGCTCAAGTTTCATTTGATAGGCCAGAGAAAAGTCCCTGTTTAGATCAGATTAGAGATGATAAAGCGAGTTATAAGCGTGCATTAGAGTTGATCGCCTTAGGAAGAAAACGACTTAAAGAAACACCTAGAGGAGATGTTGAGAAAGACCTTGTGATGTGCGAAAGGAATCGCAAGCAGATTGAAAACTATGTCAATCGACTAAAAGGTGATGTACAAAATAGCTGTCGAATTGATGTTGAGACTAAGAAATATGATCTAAAAGAGTAGAAGGCTACTTTTATAAAATTGAATATTTTACGGGTGAAACTCCTATGAAAATAGAGGTCGGTCAAATTCGGCTTCCCTCTATTTTTGTTTGTTTTGCTTTGTTTTATAACTTTGTAGGGCTGAAAAACCAATAATGAACGTATGCAAAGGATAAAAGAAAAAATTGATTATTTAAAAGAGTTCGTCATTGACGATAAGAATGCTTTATTTGAACGTTTGATAAATGAGCGAACAGATTATGTATCTATTGTGTTAGAGGATTTGTATCAATCACACAATCAGAGTGCTGTAATGCGTTCGGCTGATTGCTATGGTATTCAGAATATTCATACGATAGAAAATCGGAATCAATATGATGAAACTTCGACTGTTTCAGAAGGGGCTAGGGAATGGCTCTCTTTGCATAGGCATCAAGAGTTGGCAAATAATACCCAGTCTACCATTGATGAACTAAAAGCTGCTGGTTATCGTATTATTGCAACAACACCTCATACCAATGATGTGATGGTTGACGACCTTGATGTAGAACAGGGGAAGATGGCTCTCTTTTTCGGGACAGAACGAACGGGTTTGTCCGATGCAGTCATTTCACAAGCTGATGGATTTGTAAAAGTACCTATGTATGGTTTTTCAGAAAGCTTGAATGTGAGTGTTTGTGCGGCTCTCATTATGTATAGCGTGATGCAGCGACTTCGGAAAAGCGATGTTGACTGGCATTTGTCAGAAAGTAGAAAGAATGAGGTTTTGTTTCAATGGTATCGAAATGCCATAAAATCCTCCGATAAGATATTAGAACGTTTTAATCAATGATATTATATTTATAAGTTATGACAGATTTTATTTGGCAAACGGAACAGTTTGATGATATAAAGATATTACGCTATCAGGTGTCGACTTTTGACACTTTAAGCACAAAAGAGAAAAAGTTTATTTATTATTTGAGTCAAGCGGCATTGGCTGGTCGGGATATTCTTTGGGATCAGAATAATAAATATAATTTACAGCTTAGAAAAGTATTGGAAACCATCATCCTTGATCATAAAGGGGATAGAGAATGTTCTGAATTTCAGCAATTTTTGGTGTATGCAAAGAAAGTATTTTTTGCGAATGGTATTCACCATCACTATTCAATGACCAAGTTTGCTCCTCTTTTTACTAAATCATATTTTCAGTCTTTGCTGGAAAGTGTCTCTTTATCAGAAGAATTGATATCGATAGAGCAAATTATTTTTGATCCTTTATATATGTCAAAACGAGTGGTTTTGGATGAGGGAAAAGATTTGATACAAGCTTCTGCCAATAACTACTATGCTGGAGTGACTCAGGCTGAAGTGGAACAGTTCTATACATCGCCTGAAAATCAGGAAGAGTGTCCTATCTCTAGAGGTCTAAATTCAACTTTGGTAAAGAAAAATGGGGAGATATACGAAGAGGTTTGGAAAGTGGGAGGAAAGTATAGCGCACAAATAGAGCAGATCGTTTTTCACTTGGAAAAATCACTGCCTTATGCTTGCAATGAGCAGCAACAAAAAGCGATTCGCCTGTTGGTTGATTATTATAAAACGGGCGATTTAAAACGATTTGACGACTATTCGGTAGAGTGGTTAAAAGATACAGAGTCTCCAATCGATTTCATCAACGGATTTATAGAGGTGTATGGCGATCCTTTGGCTTATAAAGCTAGTTGGGAATCAGTAGTGCAAATTATCGACAAGGAAGCTTGTGCACGCCCTCAGAAGATGGCAGAAAACGCTTTGTGGTTTGAGCAAAATGCACCGATTGACGAACGCTTTAAAAAGCGAGAAGTCAAGGGTGTTACTGCTCGAGTGATGCAAGTGGCTATGATTGGTGGTGACTGCCATCCTGCAACGCCCATTGGTATCAATCTACCCAATTCAGAATGGATACGAGAGGCTCATGGTAGTAAATCGGTTACTTTAGACAATATAACTTATGCCTATGATATGGCTGCTGCAAACTCAGGAGTTTTAGCTGAATTTGCTGAAAATGAAACAGAAAAAACATTGGCTCGTGAGTTAGGATCTCTAGGTAGTAGCGTACACACTGATTTGCATGAATGTTTGGGGCATGGTTCTGGTAAGATGTTAGCAGGAGTGACAACTGAGGCATTGCGGAGTTACTATTCAACGATAGAGGAGGCGAGGGCTGATCTTTTTGCTCTTTATTATATCATGGATCCAAAGGTGGTTGAATTAGGTATCATTCCCTCTTTAGAAACGGCAAAGGCAGAGTATAATAGCTATATCCGAAATGGATTGATGGTGCAATTGATGCGCGTACAATTGGGTGAAAATATTGAAGAGTCTCATATGCGCAACCGTCAAATCATTGCAGCTTGGGCGTATGAGCACGGCAAGAAGGAGGGAGTCATAGAGCGAATCGTAAGGGATGGGAAAACGTATTTTGTTGTTAGAAACTACGAGGCTTTGCGCCAATTATTCGGTGAATTGCTTGCAGAAGTACAGCGAATCAAGTCGGAGGGGGATTACTTGGGTGCTCGTGATCTTGTCGAAACCTATGGAGTTAAAGTTGATACGAATTTGCATAGTGAAGTCCTTACCCGTTACGAAGCCTTAGGTGTTGCTCCGTATGCTGGTTTTATCAATCCAGTGTATCAGCCCATCGAAAAAGAGGGAGAGTTGATTGATGTTGAAATCACTTATCCTGCAGATTTTTTGCAGCAGATGTTGGATTATGGTAAAAATAGATAAACACAGAAGGAATTGACTTACAGCAAGCGTAATTGGGACTAGGATAGCTATATTTTATCCTAGTTTCCTTTTTTTACAGCCAATGTGTTTAAGTTATACTAAAGAGTAGAGCACTTTATGAATCAATAATTTTCATTACTTTTGGAGATTATTGTCTGCCAGGCAAATAGACACGCATAGGCGTTTGGTGTATAGTATTTTAACATTAAAAGATAAAAAAGCAATGACTAAAAATTTAATCAAACACGATCTGAAATGGGTGGATGCTCTTAGAGTATTTGCTTGTATTTTCGTAATTATGGCTCATGCCTGTGACCCAATAGTTGCGGGGGTAGACCCCAATGCCTTTACAGCAGGGGCAATTATCGGAACACTTTGCAGAGTATCAGTACCACTGTTTATGATGATTTCAGGTGTTTTACTCCTACCAACTTCTATGCGTCTTGGCACGTTCTACTCCAAACGTTTAAAACGAATCCTCCTGCCATTTATTTTTTGGAGTTTAGTGGCACCATTTCTCTTCTATTTCTTGGTAAGTGTTATAAATACAGTCAGTCCAACAATCATACCTGGGGCTCACAGCCTTAAAGCGACCCTCGAATACACTTACTTGTGGCTATTCAATTTCAACTTCGCTACAATCCCTTATTGGTATATCTATATGTTGCTAGGGGTATATCTCATAATTCCTTTGATTTCGGATTGGGTGCGTAGTGCAACTCGTAAGGAATTCCACATTATCCTTGGAATTTGGTTGTTCACTACAATTATTCCTTATCTTGAACTCTCTGCTCCATTCTTTGGTTATCAAGGAAATTATGGTTCAATGGGAATTTTTGGCGTTTGCAGTTGGAACACTTTTGGCACATTTCATTATCTTTCAGGTTTTTTGGGTTACGTCCTATTGGGGCACTACCTCGTGAAATATCCTATAAAATGGAGTTTTAATAAAACATTAATAATCAGTATTACATTGTTTCTGCTAGGTTATGCGATTACACTAAAAGGTTTTATGTTTACTCGAGAGAATTTTCCTGAAAATTTCAATGCGCTGGAGATTATATGGTCATTTACGGGTCTAAATGTTTTGATGATGACTTTGGCTTGTTTTCTGGTGTTCCAAAAATTAAAAATCAAAGGCGAAGGAAAATTCTTGGCAAGAGTATCGGAAGCAACTTACGGAGTGTTTCTAGCTCACTTCATTATAGTTTACATATTGTTTGAGTTGATTTCTCCAAACATTCCAATGCCTGCTATTTTACTAATTCCTGCGGTTGGACTTTCTGCTTTTGTAGTTACGACAGCTCTTGTTATGCTACTCCGTTGCTCAAAAGTGGGTAGACGTATATCATAACAAAACAGCGTGAAATTTTAAATTTTGCAGCTTGAAGTTCACCTCTCACCTCATGAACACACTGCTGTATTTTGGATGCATAGCTTTTCGGAGGTAAAAGCTATGCCCTTTTTATTGTGTCGTAATAAGGTTGCGTTAATCCCTGACTTATCTGCTAAAGATCAGCAAAAACTATTCGCTAACTTTTTTTCAGAACTCAAGATTTATTCCTCCTTAGCCTTTTGGTTGTAATACTCTATTTGTTCTTTGTAAATTCGGTATGTAATTTCTTTTAATACTTCCGTTCGTTCTAGCATATACCCTAACTCTTCTTTCGTTACTGTGAAATATAAATTATACCTAGCGTCGATATAAGTATCTCGCAATAATTTAAATGTTCTTACCTCAAAGTCCGTTGCTCGGGGGAATACGGTTGATAATTCTGGTGAAAAACTCCTTGTCTTTTCTATGAGTTTTTCTAAATTATGTAGCTTCGGATGGTAATTGATGAAAACCATACTCATATCACGATAAAAGTTTTCACACGCTTGATGGAGCTTTTAGGACTACCACCTAAAGATGACATATTGAGATATTAATTTAAAATTATTATATTTACATTCGAAAATCATTAATTTAATTTTAAATGAAGAAAATAATTATTTCAGCCATTTTTGCACTTTTCGTATTCTCGATACAAGCGCAACAATCAAACAAATTTCCCTTAGGAGAGTATGCCGAACTAAGCGATACCAAACCACACGATGGTGAGGCCGTTTGGAGTAAAGCAGGCACAGGTATAGCTTGGGGGAGTTCAAATCAACGGTATGCTAAATTAAGTGTACCCAAAGGTGTAAAATCAACCACCTGGAAAGGTTTTGCTTGGAAAGGTGAACGTATCAACGCACAGGCTCTATTGTGGAGTAATGAAGCATTGGAAGGGGCACAGATAGAGGTAAGTGACCTGAAAAAAGGCAAAGACATCATCTCTGCAAGTGCAATTACGACTAATTTTGTGGGTTATGTCATGACCGATGAACTTTCAAAAGAGGGTGGATATAATTGTCAACCACGCCCCGTTAAAGCAGATTGGGATTCATCCATTGTTGCAGACCCCTTGGATATTGTAAAGATACGTGACATTGCTGCTCGCACAACACAACCCATTTGGATGAATATTGCTGTTCCATCAGGTGCAAAATCTGGCACTTATCGTGGTACATTAACCGTTAAAACGGGTAGTAAAACTCCTGCTCTTGTTCTACGCATTGAGCTAAAGGTTGGTAATCGTACATTACCTGCTCCTAAAGAGTGGGATTTTCACTTGGATTTATGGCAAAATCCATATGCTGTGGCTCGATACTATCAAGTTCCGTTGTGGAGTAAAGAACATTTTGATGCCATGCGACCTATTATGAAGAAATTGGCAAGTGCAGGGCAAAAAGTTGTAACAACAACTCTGATGCATAAGCCTTGGGCTGGACAGACAGAAGATCATTTTGATAATATGATCTTTCGTATGAAAAAGTTGGATGGTACTTGGGCATTTGATTATACTGTTTTTGATAAATGGGTGGAATTTATGATGAATGATGTTGGTATTGATCAGCAAATAAATTGTTATACTATGATTCCTTGGGCATTGAGTTTTGATTATTTTGATCAAGCCAGTAACCGTGTTCAATTTGTGAAAACAAATTCAGGAGATGCAGTATATACAGACTATTGGTACGCTTTTATTGTTGACTTTTCGAAGCATTTACGTCAGAAAGGTTGGTTTGATAAGACAACAATAGCCATGGATGAACGACCAATGGCGGCGATGCAAGCGGCAATAAAAATAGTTCGCAAAGCAGATCCTGAGTTCAAAATATCACTCGCAGGACACTACCACAAAGAAATTCAGACGGAACTACATGATCTTAGTTTAGCATATGGTCACCTGTTTCCTGAAGATGTTCTAAAAGCCCGTAAAGCCGCAGGTAAAGTGAGTACTGTTTAT
>CAMRAP010000082.1 GCA_947039985.1 uncultured Odoribacter sp. | reverse complement strand
ATTTCACGTCAACGCCGAGAATCTGTATTGCAAATCTTGACAAAAACAAAATCCCCATCAAGTTCTTGACAGGGATTTTGAATATGATATTAAGCTTGTATATTAGCCACGAATAGCAGAGATACCAGGAAGATCTTTGCCTTCGATATACTCCAACAAAGCACCTCCACCAGTAGAAACGTAGCTCACTTTATCTGCAAAATTATATTTGTTAATTGCAGCAACAGAATCACCTCCTCCAATTAATGAGAAAGAACCCGCTGCAGTTGCAGTAACAATAGCATCAGCAATAGTTTTGGTTCCAGCTTCAAATTTTGACATTTCAAACACACCTACAGGACCATTCCAAAGGATTGTTTTCGACGCTTTGATTATTTTTTCGAATTCGGCACATGACTCTGGTCCAATATCTAAACCTTTCCAGCCATCAGGTATCTCCATTGAATCGCAAATATCAACGTTCGCATCATTACTGAAATCATCAGCAATAAGAGTTTGGTCTGGAAACACTAAATTTACCCCTTTTTCTTTAGCAATACGCATAATATCTAATGCTAAATCAAATTTATCAGGTTCGCAAATAGAGCTACCCACCTTACCACCTAAAGCAGCTTTAAAGGTATAAGTCATTCCACCACCTAAGATTAAAGTATCAACCTTATCCAACAAATTCATGATAATATCAATCTTTGAAGAGACCTTAGATCCACCCATGATAGCAGTGAATGGACGAACTGGATTTTTCATCACAGCGTCTACAGCTTTCAATTCACCTTCAATTACATAGCCAAACATTTTATTATTTGGAAAATAGGCTGCAATTAAAGCAGTTGAAGCATGAGCACGGTGAGCTGTACCAAATGCGTCATTAATATATGTATCTCCCAAAGCAGCTAAATCAGCAACAAATGTCTTTTGAGTTTCTTTTACAGCAGCCTTAGCTACTTTCTTCTCTTCGGCAGAAGCATCGGCAGCTAAACCACGAGGTTTTCCTTCTTCTTCTGCATAAAAACGAAGGTTTTCTAACAATAGAACTTCACCCGCTTTTAATTCGGCTGCTTGAGCTTTAACTTTGTCTCCAACACTATCTCCAGCAAATTTGACCGGCTGTCCTAGCAACTCTTCTAAATGCTTTTGGATATGCTTTAAAGATAATTTTTCATCTACACCTTTAGGACGTCCAAAATGTGACATCAAGATAACAGAACCACCACCAGCAATTACTTTTTTAATGGTTGGAACAGCTGCCTTCATACGAGTATCATCTGTGATCTCGAATTTATCATTTAAGGGAACATTAAAGTCTACACGGACTAATGCCTTTTTCCCTTCAAAATTATACGTTTCAATAGTTTGCATAAAAAAAATATATTAAATTATTGTATCTATTTTCTTTCATTAGAGATGATAAAATTAGGAATAAAATTAACGTCAACAAAATTTTTCATTACAATATAGTTAATATCGTGCTCAAACGTTGTAAATTAGCTAAAAAAGAAAGAGGTAGAGATAAATTTAAACAAAGCATATAATCATACCTTAAAAAGTTTTAGTTTTGCAAACCAATACAATATTCAAGCCTATGAATCACGAACAATATATGCAAAAAGCTTTGCAAGAAGCAGAGAAAGCCATTGAAGAGGGAGAAATTCCAGTAGGTGCTCTTGTCGTATGCAAGGGGAAAATTATTGCAAGATCACATAATGAGACAGAAAAACTAAATGACGTAACTGCTCATGCTGAGATGCTTGCTGTAACTATGGCTACCTCTTTCTTAGGAGGAAAATATTTGAATGATTGTACGTTATATGTAACTATGGAGCCTTGTACCATGTGCGCAGGAGCTTTGGCTTGGGCGCAATTAGGGGAATTAGTGATAGGAGCGGCAGATGAACATCGCGGCTATTCGCGATTAAATCCACCAGTCTTGCATCCACGGACAAAGGTCGTGTCTGGTATATTGGCAGAAGAGTGTAGCGATATAGTAAGGCAATTTTTTAAATCAAAGCGGAACTAAAATCGCTTTATGCTTTATTCTACTTGCCCTAAAGTAGTCGTACTTTAATACTTAATCAAGCCATTGGTTTAGTTCTTCCCAATATCTTGGAAATGATTTACTGACAACCTCCTTGTTCGTGATGATTAAACCAGCATACTTTAAAGCAGCAGGAGCAAATGCCATCGCCATTCGATGATCGTGATATGTTTCAATTTGGGGGACAGTTTGAGCCTTTGTTTTTTTTCCATCCCATAGCAAACGACAGTCTCCATCAGCCTCAAGGCAATAGCCTAATTTTGCTAACTCATTGATTAAAGCAGTTAACCGATCGGTTTCTTTGATTCGTAAGGTTTCTACTCCACTGAATACAAAAGGAATATCTAGCATACAGCAAGCAACAGCAAACGACTGTACAAGATCAGGCATTTCAACAAAATCATATTCTAGACTTGTAATTTGTGCTTGTTCTTTAGTCAAGATTACTCCATCTTCAACAAATCGACAAGCAACACCTAGTTTCTTCCACACATCAATTTGTTTAGCATCTCCTTGCGTACTATCAGAAAATAAGCCTGGTAAATAAATCTCCCCACCATCTCCAATGGCTAGTAATTCAAAGAAATAAGAGGCAGCACTCCAATCAGATTCTACTCTATATGCAACAGGAATGTAAGGTTTTGCAGCAATTTTGATGACACTTTCCTCGCGAATAGCTTCTGCACCAAAAGTCTGCATCAGTCGAAGAGTCATATCAATATAGGTACTCGAAACTACCTTACCCAGTAAATGGATAGTTAATCCTTTTTCCATATAAGGAGCGATCATCATCAAAGCAGAGATATACTGACTACTTACTGAAGCAGATATATCAATCTCTCCTCCCATTAGATAAGAACCCTGAATTTTTAAAGGGGGATAACCTTCTTTCTCCATGTATTCAATACGTGCTCCTAGCTTATTTAAGACATCCACAAGCACACTGATTGGTCGCTGTTTCATGCGTTCAGAGCCAGTTAACTCCCAATTGCCAACAAGGCGTGATAGAAAAGCGGTCAAAAAACGCATGGCAGTCCCCGCATGTCCAACATCAAAGCGGTAATCTTCAGAAAACAGTACCTTCTGCATACTATTCGTATCATCACAATCCCCCAAGTTTTCAATGGGTAAATCACTATCTGATAATATACTAATAATTAATGCTCGATTAGAGATACTTTTTGATGCTGGCAAGGATACCTGTCCATTAATATATCTATCATTAAAAGTTAAACTTGTGTTCATATTTTTATATTTGATTTAGCGCTTCTAATACCTCTTCTCTATGACAATATTGGTTGATTTCTACCTCGCCAGGTTTACGTAACAAAGAAAAATTCACTCCTGCACTTTCATTTTTTTTATCATGGAGCATCAGTTCATATAATTCTTCAGGAGTTGTTATGGCTTTATAGGCAGGATATTTACTGCGAATAAATGCGCATATGGATTTGTACTGTTTTTTGTCAAATCCTAATTTCTTCACAGATAAATAGAGTGCACCTATCATTCCATAAGCAACAGCATCCCCATGATAGATATCTAATCCTTTTTCTATAGCAATACTTTCTATCGCGTGCCCGATTGTATGTCCCAGGTTGAGAGCTTTACGGATTCCTTTTTCTAATGGGTCATTTTCAACAATAGCAGATTTGATCGCCACTGATTTTTCAATTAATGGTAAAAAAGCATCGCTTGAAACATCTGATAAATCCACTTGCAGCATCTCTTCTAGATGATCTTCACCCATCAATAAGGCATGTTTCAACATTTCAGCAAATCCTGACAATTGCTGTCGAATAGAAAGAGTTTTCAAAAAACGATTATCAATAATCACGCATTCTGGTATAGAAAAAGTGCCGATTTCATTTTTTAAACCTGCAAAATTAATTCCTGTTTTTCCGCCAACGGATGCATCTACTTGTGATAGCAGGGTGGTAGGTATATTTATACAAGGAATTCCTCGCTTAAAACAAGAAGCAGCAAATCCTCCAATATCGGAAACTATTCCTCCTCCAATGTTGATAAATAAAGAATTTCGACGAGCACCACATCTAGATAAAACCTCCCAAATATGTGCAAGATTCTCTAACGATTTATTGTTTTCTCCCTCAGATATAGTTATAATATGATCGGGAAGGATCATCTCTAGCTCTAGGTGGTTGAGGCAATAATTTTGACTGTTATTATCCACTAAGATAAAGATATCTGAAGCATTTACTCCCTCTATTCTATTCCTTAGCTCTTTGCCGACTTCCCTTGTAAAAACAATATTATGCATAGTTTGAATTTTCTACAAAAATAAGAAAGAAATAGGTAATATTCAAATAGCCTTTTTTCAATGAGTTTCTTTTTTACTTTCCACTCCATTGTCTAATAAATTTAAAAATTGTATATTTGCTTGTATGCTGTTGCTGTGTGTATCTTCTATACGACCAATAAAAAACAAATGATAAAACGTATGAAAACTGAAAGCTCTATTCGTTCACAAGTTGCACTTAGCTTGATTCCACGGCTAAACAACAATCTTTGTTTCCCTCTAATTGAGAGGTGTGGGGGGATAGAAGGCTTTTTTCAAGAAAGTGGAGTTGCTATGGATGCAATTTGCCGTGAATTTAATATTCTACCTAATCTTTTTGATCGTTCTAAGGCTCTTCAACAAGCTAGTGACGAATTAGCACAAATAGATAAGCATAGCATACATATCTGCTCTATAGAAAATGATCTCTATTCACAACTGCTGGCACAAATTGATGATTTCCCTTTGGTGTTCTATTACAAAGGGGATATAAAAACAGAGGAAGGAGCAAAACATTTAGCCGTTGTTGGTACTCGCCACTCCTCCATTAGGTGTCAAAGTAGGGTGGAATCTGTTTTAGAAGAACTGTCTGCAACTAAACAAGAACTTGTTATTGTTAGTGGATTGGCTTATGGAATAGATGCGTCAGCTCATCGAGCTAGTTTAAAGTATGGTTTACGAACATTTGCAGTATTGGGGCATGGTTTACACATGATATATCCTGCTTCACATAAAAATCTAGCAGAAACAATTCTTGAATCTGGTGGAGCCTTAATTAGCGAATTTCCATGTATCGTAAAAACTCATCCGAGTAATTTCCTTCGCAGGAATCGCATCGTTGCAGGTCTATGTCATGCCACTTTGATCGCTGAATCAGCACACAAAGGAGGAGCCATGTCAACGGCAAATTTAGCCTTGTCATACAATCGTGAAGTCATGGCATTTCCTGGTCGTCCAGAGGATAAATTTTCAGTTGGCTGCAATAAATTAATCAAAGAAAATATTGCTGGCCTTGTTGAAAACGGTACAGATATAGCACGGATCATGGATTTCCCCGTAGAAAAGGCTCTGCCCATACAAACATCTTTAGATTTGTTTGAAATGAGTGACAATGCAGAACTATTGCTGAATTTACTTAGAGAGAGAGGTGAAACTAATATTGACAAACTGTTTCAACTCACACAAATACCTTATGGAGAGATGGTTGCTATCTTATTGCAGTTAGAATTAGAGAGAAAAGTACTGATGCTACCTGGAAAAAAATACATTGTGAACGCTTAAAAAACAGTCGAAAATTTTGATTTTCATAAAAAAACAGTAAATTTGCACAGTTCGCATTTTTTTAAACAAATCACGTTAAAATTACACAAATGAAACCTGAGATCAAAGAATTTATGGATGTCTTAAAGGCAAAAACAGTCGGAGAAACTGAATTTCACCAAGCTGTGGAAGAAGTTGTTGAAACGGTATGGGATACTTATCAAGCCAATTCAAAGTATAAGGCTAATAAGATTCTAGAAAAAATGGTAGAGCCTGAAAGAGTCATTATGTTTAGAGTTCCATGGATTGATGATAAAGGTGAAATGCAGATTAATCGTGGATATAGAGTTCAGTTTAATAGTGCTATCGGTCCTTATAAAGGCGGATTGCGTTTTCATCCCACAGTTACTTTAGGAACATTAAAATTTTTAGGTTTTGAGCAAACATTCAAAAATTCTCTGACCACTCTTCCAATGGGAGGAGGTAAAGGAGGTTCTGATTTTAATCCTAAGGGAAAATCAGACAATGAAGTAATGAGTTTCTGCCAAAGTTTTATGACTGAACTTTGTAAATATATTGGTGCTGATACCGATGTACCTGCTGGAGATATTGGTGTTGGCGGTCGTGAAATTGGCTATCTATTTGGACAATATAAAAGAATTCGCAACGAATTTGTTGGCGTATTAACTGGAAAGTCGAGAGAATTTGGAGGTTCATTAGTGCGTCCAGAAGCAACTGGTTATGGTGCGGTTTATTTTGCACAACATATGTTAGCTGAAAAAGGAGAAGAGATAAAAGGCAAGATCGTGGCTTTATCTGGATTCGGAAATGTGGCTTGGGGTGCTGCTCAAAAGTTAATCCAATTGGGAGCAAAGGTGGTATCTATTTCAGGGCCTGACGGATGTATCTATGATGAAAAAGGAATGACTCCAGAAGGAGTTGACTATATGCTTGAACTGCGTGCAAGTAACAATGATATTGTTGCGCCTTATGCTGAAAAATTCGATGCAAAATTTATTGCAAAAGGAAAGCCTTGGGCGGTGAAATGTGATTTAGCATTCCCTTGTGCCATCCAAAATGAACTGAATGAAGATGATGCCAAAATATTAGTGGCGAATGGTTGTCAGATGGTCATTGAAACCTCTAATATGGGATGTACAGCAGAAGCTGTTCGTTTTCTTAGCTCTAAAATTAGCTTTGCACCTGGAAAGGCTGCGAATGCTGGTGGTGTAGCTGTTTCTGGATTAGAGATGAGCCAAAATTCAATGAGATATAGTTGGACTGGAGAGGAAGTTGATCAAAAGTTGTCACAAATTATGAAGGATATTCATGACACTTGTGCTAAGTTTGGAAGAGATGGTGCTAAAATAGACTATGTAAAAGGAGCAAATATCGGAGGATTTATTAAAGTCGCCGAAGCAATGTGTGCTCAAGGGCATGTTTAAACAGTTCTTCATTAAATAATATATAAGACAAGCGTGTATCATGCACGCTTGTTTTATTTAATATCATATTTTATTATGTATATCGATACCCATTCCCATATTTATACAGAGGAGTTTCTAGACGATCGAGCAGAAGTCGTTGAAAGAGCCAAAGAGGCAGGAGTAAATTATATTGTTTTGCCCGATGTCGATAGTGAATCTCGACCTCGACTGAAAAATCTGTATACCGAGTATCCCGAAATGATGATTCCACTTGTCGGTTTACATCCAACCTCTGTGAATGAGGATTTTAATAAAGAGCTTCATCTGATAGAAAAAGAGATGGGTACAAACACCTATTATGGGATAGGAGAGTGTGGGATTGATCTATATTGGGATAAGACTTACTATAAGGAGCAGATAAAAGCATT
>CAMRAP010000081.1 GCA_947039985.1 uncultured Odoribacter sp. | reverse complement strand
CAAAGAAATAAGCCAGTTCGATGTTCTTTTCAGATGCCTATTAATTTCCGTTTGGAAAGTCGCTAAATGTTGTTTACAACCTTCTAAAAATATTGAAGGGCTGACATTCGTGTCAGTCCTTTTTTGCTCATTTATTATTTGATGAACTAAACTCTTTATAATGTACGATACTAAAGAAACAGCTGAAAAAGCAATATTGGTAGGGGTCTCTCTACAATCAACTGGGGTAAATTATGCACAGATGTGCGAATATTTAGATGAACTATCTTTTTTGGCAGAAACAGCAGGAGCAGAAACAGTAAAGATTTTTACTCAAAATTTAGATAGACCAGTCCATGCCACTTTTATTGGTAAAGGAAAATTAGAGCAAATAAGAGATTACGCAGAGGAAAATGAGATTGATATGGTCATTTTTGATGATGAATTAAGCCCAACTCAATTGCGTAATATTGAAAGAGTTCTGAAAGGTGTTAAGGTACTTGACCGTACAAATTTAATTTTGGATATATTTGCTAGTCGTGCACGTACAGCTAGTTCCAAAACTCAAGTAGAATTAGCGCAATATCAGTATCTTTTACCTCGATTAACAGGGATGTGGACTCACTTGGAGCGACAAAAAGGAGGTATTGGATTAAGAGGCCCAGGGGAAACAGAGATTGAAACAGACCGCCGTATTATTCGAGATAAAATCACACGACTAAAAGAAGAGTTGTTGAAAATAGATAAGCAAAAAGTTACACAACGTAAAAATAGAGGTAAATTAGTCCGAGTTGCTTTAGTGGGATATACGAATGTCGGAAAATCTACTTTGATGAATTTATTGAGTAAATCAGATGTTTTTGCAGAGAATAAGTTATTTGCAACGCTAGACACTACTGTTCGAAAAATTGCAATTCAAAATGTACCTTTTCTGCTAGCAGATACCGTTGGATTTATCCGAAAGCTACCACATCATTTGGTCGATTCATTTAAATCAACATTAGATGAGGTTCGAGAAGCAGATATTATTCTACACATTGTAGATATTTCTCATCCCCTTTTTGAAGATCAGATGAGAGTGGTCAATGAAACTTTAGCGGAGCTGATCCAAGAGCCTAAGCCAACCATGGTTGTTTTTAATAAAATAGATGCTTTTGAATTTATAAAGAAAGATGAAGATGATTTGACACCCATACAACGGGAGAATCATAGCTTAGAAGACCTTAAAGAGATGTGGGTAGCAAAACAAGGCGAAGAAACGGTGTACATTTCTGCGGCAAAAAAAGAAAACATAGTAGAGCTTAAAGATAAACTATATGAATCAGTAAAAGAGATTCATTCAGCTAGATTCCCTTACAATGAATTTCTATATCAAGATTTTGATGAAGAAGTAGAATAATTCTATTTTAAAACACCGATAAAATAATCAAACCCTTATCCTGAAAAAATCAAGATAAGGGTTTTTTCTATTATTATAGCAAGTGATCTAAGATCACTTGCCACTTTTTAGTCAGCTAAGATAGTTATTTCAGCTCCTGAAGCATAGTCATTACCATTTTGTTCACTTAACGCAGTAAAACGAATATAACGAGCTTTAACAGGCTTTTTAAACATCACTTCTTTCTCCTTAGAGTTGTTGGCAAATGTTCCTCTATTCACTGGTTTTCCCCACTCTTTACCGTCCATACTGACATGTATCGTGTAATTCTTTACATTTCCATTGCTTCCACCTGAACGTGGTAAATAAGTAAACCCTTTCATTGTTTTTACATCTCCTGCGTCTAAAATAACCCAATGTGGATATTGTGCCATAGTAACAGAATACATGGTGTGCCACATGGTATTTGGATCGCCATCTGTCAAATGTGAAGCATTACCTTCGCCAGTTTCCTGGCTACTTGCATCAACAACTGTTGCTTGAGTTGTTTCAATTTTTTCGAATGAAATCGTCGTTTTAATCTTAGGATTATTTTTAAACCAAGCTGTAATAATTCCTCCATCACGCAATTGAATAGGTGCGCTATAGATACTCATTTTACTTTTTCCTACTGTGTAGCAAATTTCTGAATCTTCTTGCATAGAAGCTATTTCTACAACACCTGCTCTGTTACGAGTGATAGAAATGGGCATTGCTCCGGCAGGTGCTACATTAGCAGTTGCAGCCAAGTCTTTTCCAGCAGGGCGAATCATAAATCCAATACTATTGCTATTTGCAAATACACGATCTTCTACCAATGGACCACCTTGTCCACAGCTATTTCCTCCTAATCCTGTTGATGCAGCATCTATATGAAGATATGTATCTCCTGCTTTAGGTAATTCATAAGCATGTGGTGCTAAAATCATATCCAATGCTGAATACTGCAAAGCAGAAACAGATAAACGCTCTGTTGCTACAAATACAGCTCCACTACCGGCGCTATTTGTCAATGCACACCAACGTACATCTTCGTGATTTGCCATATCCTGTGGTTTTGGAAAGTTGACAAACTCATCAGCAACAGTAGTTGTGTATTGCTCTACGAATTGTCCTGTCTTACGGTCTGGATAGTTTCCAATAGGACCACGTCCATAATACGTAAAGTCTGAATATTCAGCAGGAACTTTCATCACATAACCTAAACGAGGAAGTACTAAACTTGCTTTGTTAGAAGTAATACTTGCTTCTAATTCAATAGAGCCATCAGGATAAACGGTCCAAATTTGGTTAGTAGTAAACTTGAAGTCATTAGGCCCAAAAGCTCTGTCTATTTGTTCTTCAATACTATTATTGCCAGAACTTGTTCCGCCAAGTATTTTTGCACCATTAGGAGCTTGTGACTCAACTGTAAAAGCTAAAACAATTGCTCCATCTTCCTCTATTACGGTGTGATTAAGCGCTTTGTGTTTCAAGTTGTGAAGTCCATTTTCAAACCATGCTGAATAGAACCAGTTATCATTATTTGTAAATGCACGAAGAGCATCCAATTTTGGTCCATTTCCCTCTGCAATAACTGTTTGTCCGCTGTATTTAAGACTGTGAATTGTTCCAACTGTAGCATCAAAAGTCGCCTCAAAGTTTGCACCTTTCACTGTTTTGATATTAGAAGAAGTTTCAACATATTCCAATTTACCTGCATTAGCAGTCACCTCATTAATCAGTGGACGAGCACTTGCTGCTTTCACTTGGAATTGATCTTCAGCTTGTACAAAAGATTTCTTAGCCCATGGCTCATCATTCTTTAATGTAAATTGAATCTTTACAAAATATTCAGCATCTGCTTTTAGAGTCTTGATATCATAAGGGATCGTGATATTCTTACGAGTTCGTGCTGGAACATTTCCAAGATTGATTGTACCAGATTTGAAAGATTTTCCATCTTCTGAAAGCGTCCATTTTACATCATATCCAGAAAGATCTTTAAAGTAATACTTATTAAACACTTTAAATGTTCCTTCTGATGGATCAATAGCCTCTACATCAATGTGCTGATACACTTTCTTCACCTCAAAGTATTGTGGTTTTGGTTCCATATCAGCAAAGATGATTCCATTCATGACAAACTGACCATCATTGGGTTTATCACCAAAATCACCACCATAAGCTAAATAACGCTCTCCTGTTTTAGAATCATAGCTATACATCGCTTGGTCAATCCAATCCCAAATAGCTCCTCCACAGAAAAAGTTAGTTGATTCAATAGCATCCCAATAATCCACCAAGTTTCCAACAGCATTACCCATTGAGTGAGCATATTCAGAAACATGAAATGGATATTTGATATTATATTTTCCTTTTACAGCTTCACGCATCCAGCCGATAGATGGATATTGATTAGAACCCATATCAACGATTGAGTTGTTACGCTCATATTGAACTGGACGAGATTTGTCAAATGCTTTCAATGCATTGTATGCAGTGACAAAGTTTTTACCTGGACCTGCTTCGTTTCCTAGCGACCAGATTACGATAGATGGTGCATTAACAGTACTATGAGCCATTTCTATCACACGTGCTACATGTGCATTTTCCCACTCTTTTGGATGCGAAAGAGATGCTTCACCATAATAATATTGATGAGATTCAATATTTGCCTCATCTTCTAAGTATAAACCATATTTATCTGATAAATAGTACCAATATGGATCTGGTGGGTAGTGAGAGTTACGAACGTGATTAATATTCGCACGTTTCATCAACATGACCTCTTTTTCCATATCTTCACGAGAAAGGACGTGACCTTTTGCTGGATTGGTTTCATGACGATTCACACCTTTCAATTTCACTGGCATACCATTTACATAGTAATAGCGACCTGCTAAACCAAACTCATCTTCAGATGCAGGAGTATCTTTTATCTCCACCTCTCTAAAACCAACATAGGTTGAAACGGTTTCAATAGTCTCTCCTTTTTTATTTTTAAGTTCTGCAACAAGCGTATAACGGTGTGGAAATTCAGCCGACCATTTATTGGGATTGTCGAGTTTCAGTGTTGTTGTTGCAACAACATCTCCTTTTGATTCTACAATACCAACTTCTGCTGTTGCAGTTGCATTTTTTACAAGGGTATTTTCGTCAGAGTATAATTTATTCTCAAATAAAGAGTATACAATCTTGTAATTCTTTGCATCTTTTTTATTGAAGTTGCGAATTTCTGCACGGATTGCTAATGAACCATTTTTGTAGTTTGCATCCAACTCAGGGATAGCTACTAAATCATTGATCTGTACTTTTGGAGTAGAATATAAAGCTACGGTACGGAAAATACCTGGCAAACGAAACATATCTTGTGCCTCAAGGTAAGAGGCATCCGAGTTGCGGTAAATTTCTACAGCAACAGTGTTATTTCCCTCTTGCAGATATTTTGTGATATTAAAACGTGCTGCATTACGTGAGTTTTTCGAAAAACCAACATATTTACCATTAATCCAAAGATAAAAAAATGGATCTACACCATCAAAACTGATAAATACTTCACGACCATCCCAATCTTTAGGAATGGTAAAATCACGACGATGTGAACCAACTTCATTACGATGTTTATATGTAACCCAATCAGTAGGAGGAGTACGCATAACTCCACCACGCCAATCATCTACTTTTACGCTATGTTTAAAAATGACTGGTTGGTTACAATAAATAGGGACACCATATTTCAAGCTAGCATCTTTTTGAATACCATATATGTTCCAACTTGATGGAACTGCTATATTATCCCAACCCGATACATTGAAATCTTTTTTATAGAAATCTTTAGGACGAGAATCTGGATCTGGAGCCCAATTAAATTTCCAATCGCCATTCAGCGACAACCAATATTTACTATTCTCAGGCAATACTTTTCGAGCATTTTCTACATCTTGAAACGTAAAGAACCAAGCACGTGGCTGTTCTTTATTTAAAGATAATTGTTCGGGAGATTCCCACTCTTTACCTGTTGGAGCTTCGACAGCGCCATAAGCAAAACCTTTCAACTGAGGTCGAACGGCAAAACTTTGAATCGCTAAAGCACACAATAATAATCCTAATGTAATTTTACGCATAATGTGTTTGTTGTTATTATTATTTTGTTTAAAGAATTTCTTCATAAAAGTATGACAGTCACACAATCAACTTGCAATATTCGCTAAAATATACCATAATACCAAATTAATAAATACAAGGATAGTACAAATAAGAACAAAAAAAGTTCATATCCGATATATTATCAAATTCGATTCTTTTTGATATCATTAAGGTGGACCTCTAAAGCCTTCACTGAGATCAGAATCTCCTTGATGGATATAGTCAACGAAACAGCTAGCATGATCAAGGACACAGCAAAAGAAATTATTGCAACAATCGGCATATTTATAAAAATAAACAGTGTACATAGAACGCATAAAAGCAAGCTCATTATTCCAAAAACCTGCATAGAACGCGCAAGGTATAATCTCTCTGTAAGATTTTCCAATTGAAGTTCTGTTGCTTTTGTTTGAGTTTTGTCAAATTCTATTTTTAAGTTTCTGACAAGTTGTGCATACGCTAAAAAACGATTTGTATACGCAAGCATGATTAATGATATCGCTGAAAATAGTATAGAGGGGGTAGTTAGTGTTAGTTCTGTCATTTATGATATGATTTAGTTTAGTTTCTACACACAAAGATATATATACAGTCACCAATAGGCAATGTAAAACAGATATAAATCAAAAAAATCACACTCAGTAGATTAAAACTGTGTGTGATTCTATTTTCTCACCTTGCTAAGTCAGTGATCCCGTGGGGACTCGAACCCCAATCAAAGGAACCGGAATCCTCCATTCTATCCATTGAACTACGGGACCAAACATAATACAAATGTAGTAAAAAAAAATAAAAGGGGAGATTCCCCTTTTATTTTTTACATATTATAGAGCATACTATCTCTGTGTAGCTTTTCGCCCAGCACCATAATTAACTAATAGTGAGTTTGCTTTACGTAACTCTTGTTTTAGATCAGTGATGTTTCCCATGGTTACATCATTATCAACTTTTAAGTTATTTACAATACTGTTTCTATCTTCCTCTGGTCTAGCCTCTTGTTCTGCTATAACAAAAGCTTGAATTTCAGTCAATACTGCAAAGCGGTCATTTAGCTGAATTTTTGGTTCTGTTCCATAAGTCGCTTGGTACTGTCCTACTGGTTTCCCAACATAGATATTACTCACAAGCGATTTCTTTTCCAGCTTCACCGTTTCAGTAGCCTGAGGCATTGTATTATCGACCATCACTGTCACTTCACGCATAGTAGTACTAACCATAAAGAAGAACAATAACATAAATATAATGTCAGGTAGAGATGCCGTAGAAATAGCAGGCGTATCTCTTTTCTCGTCTTTTTTAAATTTTGCCATTATTTTTTTCCTCCTATGCTTTTAGGTTCCGCTTCAGAAATAGCTACTGGAATAACAGCGTTAACTGCTTTCTGTTGTTCTACATCTAACTCTTTATAGTCTTTTCCCCACTTCTCATTAGCCTTTGCATTTCTCATCTCATTGTAAGCTGCCGTCAATTGATCTTGTACTGCAATATACATTTCATACGAAGTTCCTTTGTCACTTTGTAATGAAACAATTCCTTTCGAAACTTCAACAGGACCAAATAGTTCAATAGTTTTAACTGACTTATCAGGCATGTCACTTCTATTTCCGCGATTTTGAATAAATTCGACAGTCCTATCTTTCAATGTAGAAACATCTGCTACTTCATCATTAATTGACAACATGTTATCACGATTGACCAATACTCGCAAAATATTATGTTTTGCATATTTTGGCGCTTCCGTATTATCTGGCTGAAATGGCGGAAGTTTTCTTCTCAAACCAGAATCGACATTCATTGTTGTTGCTGCCAAGAAAAATACTAGTAGCAAGAAAGCGATATCAGCTGTTGAAGTGGCATTAATTTCTGGTGTTTTCTTTGCCATATTCCTTTAATATTTAGTTATACCCCCCAAAGGGGATATAATTTAGTTCACTCTTCTATAAATTTCCGTTCCTAAAATTGCAAGGATTGCTCCTCCAAAAAGGAAATACATCGTAAAAATAATGGTATCTGAAAACTTCAGCATAGATGGCACATTGTCATAACCAGTGTATCCAATTAGATTCAAAGGAGTACCATCAGACATTGCATAAGCAACGAATACAAGTAA
>CAMRAP010000080.1 GCA_947039985.1 uncultured Odoribacter sp. | reverse complement strand
ATATCATTCAATAAAGAAAATACTGCTACACTTCAGAACTGTGGCATTAAAGGAAAATTGGTAGTGTTATAACACTTTATTTTTCATCACCCCTATTCTTACATGTAATCAAAATAATTTATAATAATGGAAGAGAAAATTTTAACACTTAAACAAGAAGAGGATATAAGAGCACAAGCTCTTAAACTTAAAACTGATAAAAAACTTCGAAAAGTATACCCTATGGTTGTATTTGGAGATACTGATTGTGATGAGAAAGAAGTTTATGTTGCATATCTCTCTGAGCCTACATTTCCTCAATTTAGCAAATTCATGACCGCATCAAAAAGAGATGATGTGACAGCAATGCGCACTTTGGCTAAGGATTGTTTTTTAGATGGAGACAAAGAACTTATTGATAACGATTCACTGTTCCTATTTGGTCTTATGGGACAACTGTCAGAAATCATCACGACTAGACAAGGAACACTCGTAAATTTATCCAAAGCTGGGTAGTAGAAGAAAATCAAAAAATTCGTCAACGGGTTATATATATCCGTCACTATTTTCCCAGCGTAGATTTGAATACAATTAGTGATGAGGAATTTGCAATACTGTCAGAGGATGCTTTATGGCTCCACCAACAGATGCAAGTTGCACAATTCTCTCAATCATTGGTTTCACAGACTTAAAGTTGTTATCGTTTCTTTTGCTCGCCCCTGCTTATCCCTTTTGGATGGTAGGGGTTTTTCATTCACTCTATTTTTTTAAAGACCACTATTCTATACAATAAAATAGAAGTCTTTAGCAGTGTCACAAGAACAGAATTATCAAGTTAACTACGCCATCAATGTACAAGCAGGTGAGGGAATTACGCAGATCAAAGATTTTGCCGACGCTGTAGGAAAACTTGTACAGGCAAAAGCATCACTTACCCCTGCCGTTCAGAACATCCAAAAGATGATGGCAGAGATAGACGCTACCTTCCGAACAAAAGGTGGAAGGAAGCGTGACTACTCTTATAAAATCAATATAGACACTACAAAGAGTGAGGAAAAGTTATCTCGCATTACGAAGGTTCTTGGTGAGATAAAAGAGATGTCCAAGGGGATAAATCTTGCTATTAATTCAGGGGCTGTATTAGACAGTAAGGCTTTAAAAGCAAAAAGTAAATCCCTTCTTGACAAAAAACTGATTGATGGACAAAATGATAATATCCGTCAAAGCGCTGCATCATCAGTAAAGACGATGCAAGATACTCAGAAGAGTATCACAAAGGTAGTTGGTAAAATTAATGCAGCTCTCATTTCACTTGAAAAAGGACGAGAAGTTAATATAAAGACCGATGTAGCAGAGCAACGTTTACAGCGCTTACTGACTTTGATGCAGAATATTAAAAAGGCATCAAATATTCCTTTTAGTATGCCAATAGGATCAATGGGTGCTAAACCATTGTCTGGTGGCTTTACTCCACCTTTAGTATACCCTCCTAATGTAGCCTATGTACCTTCTGCTGATGTCAATTCTAAAATTCAAGAAAAACTATATACCAAAAATCAGCTTTTTGAACAAAAACGTGCCTTTGCTCAGAAAGTAGAGGAAGATAAACTACTAGCAACCAAAAAGCAAAATGCACTTCGCATGGCTGAATGGGATCGCCAAAGAGCTATGCGTCAGGCTGATGCAATGGATAAGAAAAAGGTTGCTGATCAGAAAAGGGCTGAACGTGATGCAGAAAGCCATCAAAAGCGGACTGCAGTACAGAGCATATCTGCAACACGAGGGCAATTAAAGGGTCAAACTTTAATGCAAAGCAATCTTAAACGAGGTGCAATAAACCGACTACAATACGCTAATGCCCCATCGTTTCAACGTCTACCAATGATGGGTATGGTTAACGGGTATATGGCTTACGGCTTTATGCGCTCAGAGTTAACAAAGGCTATTGAGTATTCTAACATAATGGAATCAGCACAATCCATTTTGAAAGTTTCAGATGGAGAGCTTACTACTTTTGAGAACCGCTTTGATTCAATGGCTCGTTATGTTCGTCAGATTGGCGTGGAAACAAAGTTTACAGCGGTGGAGATTGCAGGTGCTGTAAAACACCTTTCGATGGCAGGTATGGGGGTTGAAACGATTAATAAATCTATTCGTCCTATTACTAATCTTGCATTAATTGGCGACAATGATGTTAGTCAAATTGGTGATCTTGCTACAAATATCATGGCAGGGTATGATGTCAAGAATACTAGCATGGGGTCGGTGGCGGATATATTGGCATCTACTGTATCTCGTTCCAACGTGAATATCATTGAGATGGCTGAATCTTTTAAAATGTCAGCAGGTTATTTGCGTATGGCAGGTCTTGAATTCTCCGAGAGTTCTGCTGCAATTGGTATTCTTGGTAATATGGGTATCAAAGGCACAATGGCTGGTACCGCTCTTCGTGCTATGTCTACACGATTTGCAAAACCTACGAGAGAGTCGCAAGATGTACTTGAAAGATTAGGTGTTAAGTTTACAGAACACAGAGATATTTATGGGAAACAAGTAGAAAAATTTCGTCCATTAGCTGATATTTTCGAAGATTTAGACAAGAAAGGTGCAACAATGGGTGATATGCAGTCCATCTTCGGAAAAATTGGAGGTAATGCTGCGATGATGTTTGTTCGTAACCATGAGCAGTTGCGGGAGATGACAGTACACAATCGTGGCTCATATGGAATTTCATCAGAACTTGCAAAAGTAAAGCAAGATACCACCAAAGGACTTTGGGCTCAAGTAAGCTCTCAATTCACAGAGAGTTTCATGAAAGGATATGAGACTATTGAACCTATTATTAAATCAACACTTCGTGATTTACTGTCAAAGTTTAATGCTCCAGAATTTGCACAAGGGCTAGCCTCTATTGGACAGAGTATGTTAAATGTAGTTTCTGTACTAGGCAAGTTAGGTGCATGGGTTACACGTAACTTTCATTGGATAGAGCCCATGATTTTCTCTGGTTTTGTTGCAACAAAGCTGTATAAACTAGCAGGTGCACTAACGAATGTTGGTATTGCGGTTGGTTTTTTAGGTAAAAAATCTGCTGCTACTTCTATTTCAAATCTGCTTGGAGGGCTTACTGGTGGAGGTGGCATAGGTGGTACTCTTAGTTTTGCCAATAAAAGATCTATTGTTACAGCCATGCAAGCAGCAGGAATAACAGGTAAAGGGGCTATGACAAGAAGCATTTTAGGTTCAGGGGGAGGAGCTTTAGGTGCACGTACTGCCGCTATGTCATTATTCTCTTCGCAAGTTGCATCTGGCAATGGATTAATAGGCTCTACAGCATCCATAGGTGCATTAGGAACAACAGCCATTGCAGCAACAGCAGGTATTGCTGCTCTTGTTGGTGCATTAGGTTGGGTTGCATATAAAACTTGGAAGGTAAAAGAGGCAAAAGATGCTGTGCTAGAAGAAATTGAAGCTAATAAGAAATATCGTTACCCTTCTATTGATGCTCTACACAATTCTTTAAGTAGCACATATCAAATGGCTCTTGATACAAAAAAAGCGATGGACGAATTAACAGGTCGAACACTTGAAGATGTTTCGGGTCACAAAATCGGAGCTTTTACGGGAAACT
Source organism: uncultured Odoribacter sp. (assembly GCA_947039985.1). GTDB lineage: Bacteria > Bacteroidota > Bacteroidia > Bacteroidales > Marinifilaceae > Odoribacter. Next base: position 4,033 of record CAMRAP010000080.1, on the reverse strand, counting down.
GGTGGAGCGCATTGATGTCTTCTTTTGGTCAGGCTCAGGCTCGTGGCTCTGGTTTAGTTGGTGCCAACGATCTATATAATTTTCAGGATGCTTATCAAGCTGATACTCGTAATGCTATTCGAACCATTGCAGAGAAAGATAGTCAATCACGTATTAATTCAGCATTTGCCGATTTAGGAACACGTAAAACAGCAATAGATGTTGGTGCATTCATTAATAATGTGCGTGAAAAATATGGTCATTCCGAAAAAGCACTAGATAAATCATTATGGTCAACCAATAAGGATGGTGAAATTATCTATAAAAAGGGAATGGATAAATTGCTTGAAAAAGATGTGGTTAAAACATTTCACTACGGAGAGCATATGAACAAAGAGACTGTTCCTGAGATTATTCGTATGGCAAATATTTATCGTGATGCAATATCTTCGACATCAGGTGCTCAAACTCTTATGCAAAAAGGTAAGTTTGATTTTGAAGAACTGAAAAACCGTGGTTTTTCAATGAATAAAGACAATGAATGGATACAAAATCCACTGGCTAAAAATGCAACAGACCTGCAACGTGAAGACCAGTTAACTAACTTTCAGTTTGTTCATGACCGACTGGTAAAGTTTACAGCGAGTCTTCGTAATACTTTTGGTGGCTCTGCACAAGCAGCAAAGAACATATTAAATAAGGCAGGATTCCCCAGTCATCTATTTTCCAACGAACCAGACAGTAATGATAAACAGCCATTTAATGAGAATGACATTTTATTTTCAGGAGAGCATAGCGATCCTTGGGGCTGGGAATCAAGAGGTAAGGGTTGGTCATCAGGGGCGCCTAAACAAGTAATCGTTAATATTACGAACCTTCTAAGTATAGAGACTATAGAACTTTTAAAATCGGAAGCAGGACAAACAGAAGAGATACAAAACTTAAAAGAGAAAATGGCTAAAGTGCTTATTGATGTTGTTCACGAATTTGATGCATCGTGGAATGGGTAGCAAATAATTTCAGTTAATAGAAATGGGTAGATTAATAAATATATTAGGTTCAACACTTCTTAGTGGTGGTATTATTGGAGCTGGCAGTTTGTCGGGTTATATTTCTAATGTAGCTAGAAGAGGTCTGCAAATGGGATTGTCTGAGTTTCAGGATGGACAGGTGCAGTATTTTTCTAAGGATAGAGAGGTGTTAAAACGTGCGGTTATCCAAACTACTTCTCAATTAGCTTATGGTCTTTTACGCTCCTACCCTCGCTATTTACAGTATTGGGAACAAAAAGAGCGTGATAAATATTTAGAAACAGAATCCCAGACAAGTATTGCAAACAAAACAGGGCAATACTATCAGCTTATCAAAGAGCAACAAGCCGTAGCAAAGATTAAAAACTACACTGATACTATTGTTGGTCGCACAGTTCTGGATTACCTAGAACTTACAATTGCTAAGGAGGGAAATTATTATGACACCAAAACAAGCAAAGTAGAATCAAATGAAAAATATGGTTCAGTGAAATTTGCTGACCTGCAACCTATTGTTCAAGTGTCTAGCAAAAATAATATAGTACTGACAACTGTGCAAGGTCGGGACTACACTCGTAAAGAGTATATATCAGGTGGGGACTTGGAAATAACTGTAAATGGTAAGATAACAAGTAAATATCCTGACATTTATCCCGAAGCTGATGTTTCTAGTTTTCTAAAACTCATGCAATACAAAGGGGTAATTGATTGCGACAATACTATTTTAAGACAGTTCAATATTTCTAAACTTATCGTTTTAAATTATTCTTTGCAGCAGTCAGATTGTCGCAATATTCAGCCTTATTCATTAAACTGTGTTGCCGTTGAACCCTCCGAAGCTATTGAATTGAAACTAGCAGATCAGGAGATGGTAGACGAAGCTATAAAACGTGAAAACAAATGGTTGAAAATAGTGAAGTTTGGAACTGATGTCATAGACCCCTCTTCACTACTTAAAGTTTCTAAATTATGGCTATAACATCTTTAAATGTGCTTTGTTGCTCTATTAGGATTGGGGATGTTGACCCTTCCAATCCAATGGTGATAAAGAACCCTATTGAGATTACGGGTATTCAGGAAATAGAGATTGCAGAGTCCTACAAAAAACTGATTGGTACTGCAAAGCTGACTTTTCCCAAAGGAACCATTTATAAGAGCACAATTATTGGCAATGCAACTCTTGAAGGCGTTGACGCTTCACTTATCACGACAGAGATTATGCAAGATGGTGTTATTATCGAAAAGCGTAGTCGTAATACGGCTGTTAATGCGACTACATTCAAAATTGGACAACGTGTTAATATCAAGTTGGGATATGATGGGGTTATGAAAAATATGTTTGATGGATATATCACTGCATACAACTCTGACAGTCAGTTTGTGCTACATTGTGAGAACATGGCGTATAAACTCAAACTCAAACTCAAACAAGCCCCCAAAATTGAGAGTGCAAGTATAAAAACAAGCGTTAATGATGTTTTGGGTGAAAAGTTTGGATTGCTTAAAGGTACTGGCTTTCAAATCCACTCAGAGACTAAGCGATTTGACATCCAGATAGGAAAGATGAAGATTACTGATAATTTTACTGTTGCAGATATTTTAAATGAATGGAGTAAATACAAGGTCTATTGCTTTTTAAAGTATGATGAGAACTCGCCTGATAGTATGCCGACCATTGCAGTTGGTAGACCTTACTCATCTTCGAAAAGTCAGCCAACATTCCCTTCGGACGGTTCAAGTAAACCCTTTAAAATATACTTCAACTATCATGTAGCAAAAAACGATTTAGAAATATTAAAAGTGGACCCTAAATTTTTAGCTGTTATAGGCAAAGCACTTGGTGCGGATGGTAAGTTCTTTGAGGCCACGATTCGCCTTAATCCTGAATATGATCCAAACAAGGCTGGTAGTAAAGAGTTTCAGACAGTTAACGCCACTCAGATTTCAAAGAAAACGTATAAAGTTACAGGTAATACAACTGCCGATGGGGCAACAACAAAGACAAAAGTAGACCTTAGCACTTATATCATTGTTCCCTATATGTCTCCTAATATGGAAATCAACTCTGATAAGTTGGTAGAGGAAACTATCGAATATTTCAAGAACTATAATCTAAATGGTATTACAGGAAGTCTTACCATTTTTGGAGATTTAGCCCTTAATGCTGCGGTTCAGGTAGAGCTTATAGATGACAGAAACCCTTCTAAAAATGCTATTTATTTAGTTGAAGAGGTAACTACCACTTTCGGGGTTAATGGATATCGTCAAAAAATTACTTTGCCCTATCGAATTTCAAAGTGATTATAGAAAGAGTTTTTATACCTCTTCTTGGGTTTTGATAGATACCTATGTTGTTTTCAGACAATACCCATCCCCCTTATTCAGCACAATTTTCACACTCTCTACACTCTTCAACATTTGCCTTAGTTCTCCGATCACCTTATATAACAACTGCTCTACACTTCGATCTGTTTTTTTCCATCCAGCATCCAAAAGTAAATCCTTTCGGCACAGCTTATTTTTATTCCTACACAGCACAACAAACACATTGTTTTCCAGCGTACTTAATGTCTTGAATTTCTCCCCTATTCTCAATTCGGATGTAGTGATATTATAGCTCACATCCTTTGCTAAAACAATCACCTCAGCCATCTTATTGGGAATCAAAGTTTTCAACTGAAGCAACAAATTATCTACACAGAAGTTTTTAGCCAAATAAACATTTGCACCATTTATAAGTCCAGCCATCACATCATCATCATCATGCAACGTACTGTAAATCACTATGGTAGTATGTGAATCAGTCAGTCGAATCAATTGCAAAACTTCCAACCCACTACGTCTCGGCATATCTACATCCAATAAAATCAAGTCTGGATCACATTGTTTATACTTTTCAAAGGCTTCCACTCCATCCGTCGCTTCAATCACTTCCCAACCTTCTTCTTCCATAATTTCCGTTATTTCAATCCTTATATAGGCATCATCCTCAGCCCATAATATTTTAACCTTATCCATCTTTT
>CAMRAP010000079.1 GCA_947039985.1 uncultured Odoribacter sp. | reverse complement strand
TAGGCAACAATAGCTCTGCGTTTTTATATGTTTCAAAATTAATGTTTCGCTCTCCACCTTGAACATATAAGATTTCAACTGGGGCTTTGTCGTTAAAATTACTACGACCAACACCTGGTTTAAATCCATGACCTTTACCATAAGAGAGTTCCAAAGGATTATCTTTAAAATACTCAATTTTGCAAATGCTTATTGTCTTTCCATCTACTTCCCCCTCTGTATCAAATGTGTCTGAAATTAGATTAAAAACTTCTTCGCAGTTGTTGTGTGAGTATGATATAGTTTTTTCAACAGCATCAATACATTTACCAACGGTCCAACCTTTATTTGGGTCACGTTCATTAAGATTATCAACGAGCATCTGTAAATGTTCGTGAGGTTTAGCAGTAAGTGAAAACTTCAATTTGGTAAACCTATTGCTTGTTTTTTCTCTAAACTTATATTTCCTCAATTTTGCATATGCTCCCTCTAAAATAAGCGTGTACTCAAAGTTTTCTGTGCCTTTCTTTTTGAAGTTTTCGGGCTTTTCAAGTGTGTATATTAAACCTGAATTTTTAGGATATTCAACCCAAGAGTTGATAGGAAAGTCCACAAAAGTATCAAGGGAGAAGTGTAGAGTAAGACTGTCCTCTCCCTTTAATTTGCGATACCTTACTGAGTTATCTCGTATATAACCAGTAAGATCGTATTGTTTATTCTCGCCGTAATTTACTATCATGATAGATTATTGTATTACCTCGAACAATGCACTTACCATAACTTTACATTCAGCTCTGTAAGTTTGATATTCTTCGTGTTCAGCGATAAACTCAGAAGCCCTTACATTCTTTGGAGATTGCAAAGCTAAAATCATGTTTGAATTAATAGCTTCTACTGCATCATTTGAGTACCTCAAGCGAATCAACCCTGAAACAAAGTCAGCGTATGTTGCCTGTTCTGCCTTTATAAGCGTACTACCATCTTCTTGACTTCCGGTATAAGAGAATCCAGAAATAGGTGCAACCTGTTCCGCTTCTCTTTCCATGTTAGCCATTGGGGTATATTCTGCCACTTGCTCATTCAAATATAGAGCATAGTGAGAACCATCGTACTTTTCAAAAGTTCTTTTTTCTGGATAAATTGCTGTGTAATTCATGTTTTTTTTGTTTTTACCCCATTGTCCTGGGTCGGTAAACTTGTAAAAATGCTTACGCCCACCATCTCCAATAGGTTGTTTAATAATTTCAGTTTCTACCGTAAAACAAACCGGCAACGTGCCATACAATTGTTTAACAATATCTTTTCATTTTGTGTATTTTATATACTTTAGCCCTTCTGCTCTCTTCCTCGCTTTAGTTTTTTCGCTTTAACTTAAAACATTATTGGGTCTTCTTCAAAAAAGCAGAGGGAGCCGGAAATAGTCGAACTCGAAGTCGAAACCGTATTGCTCGAATGAGACGCAACCGCACCCGCAGCCGTACCATCGCGAGCGGAACCACCCGCAAGGCGACAACGAAGACCCTGAGTCATCGTATGATCCACGTAGTGACAATCGCCATAATAAGATGTAATACTTGCACCACCCTCAGTTGGCATACAACACAACTTATTCATTGATATTTTCTTTATGTAAGATTCAGCACGATAAGTCTCGGTGGCAAGGATCATTCCGGCGACACTGTCGTTACTTTGATCAGCATAAAGAGATGGGGCAACATAAACGAGTGACTTTTCCGTTCCTGCATCTGTTATAATACCTCTAACTACATCCCATAAATTACCATAAAGGTGTTTTAAGCCAAAGAAAACGGGGATTTCTGCGGTATAAAAAACACCTCCATCTGCTGCCGGAACTTCATAAGTTGCTACGCCAATCGAATCGCCTAATTCAACACCTGCGGAAGTTGGAATAATAGGGTTCCAACCATTGTACTCGCCCCATTGTGCTGACGTCAATCCTGTGACACCTGCACCCATACCGCAACTATAAAGACCATTTACATCCTTTTCAGGGTTAAATGCTGACTGAGAATGACGTGTACCCATAATTAAACGGAACAAATACTCTTGTACAGCTCTTGCTACATACCACGAAGATTCCCAACCCTCGCCTCGTTTTCGTGCGTAAGTTGAAAAAAAATCAGACCGAACAACGGTAGTTGGCTTTCCCAAAGATGTACGATATGTGCCATCAAGTTCAGCATTATTTCCTCCACCTCGATATTGTGGGGCATCACTAATAAGCGAACAAAGAGTTAAATTTGTCCTATCAACAACCCCAGCACCAAGTGCAGACGTTCCACCAGCAGGAATTGAGTAACATTCTTTACCCTCAATAGGCTCTAAAGATACTGCTTCATAAAAGTAGTTCCCTTCTTTCCACGACGCATAATAATGCTTATTCCAGCACCACATATATTGCCCCATCGTGCCATCGAGAGCTGCAGGGCTACCATCATCAAAACGATAATGATTTGTGGTGTCAAGTTTACGACGAGTACGATCATCTTCTACTAGATAGCAGCCCAAACCCAAGGCAGAGGGTAAATCACGTAGAAAATCTATATTTCCAAATGCTTCACCAATGGGAGTGGAAAGCGTTTCATTCCACCGTCGCATTGCAATTCTTTTGTTTGCAGTGCCTATCGCACTATATAAAGGTAGTTTCTTCGATTCACCTGTTGCGTCTTGTACTTCAACAGTATAGTCCTCTATACCGCCCGATGCTAAAGGAAGCTCATTAATCCTTTTTGCTCCATCAAAGGCTGTGAGCATTGCCTTTACTTTTGCTTCTTCTGCTGCTGTTAATGCCATAATATAATTTTATTTTAAGTTAAACGTAATGTTCCATTTGAAAGTAATCGTAACCCACCGGCTCCAATTTCACGCATATATGGAGGTACTATTTCGATCTCGACAGTCTGCATGAGAGAGGTATTGTGTGTTGGGATTACATAAATATTGCTCTTTCCTGTTTTTGTTATCGTGATTCTACCAAGAGGGTCTACAACTATTGCATCACCATCGGCAGGCAGAAATAAAGTATTTTGTGTTACGAATTTTGGATATAGTCGAGCAACTATTGACTGTTCAATAGGATTACCCAAAGTAACTTTAGGGCTGTATTCCAATTCGATACGTGTCGGTACAATTTGAGCATAGTTGATAACTTGCTGTATGATAGCTTGCATATTTACAATCTCTTTCAAACCTAAATCTGAAATATCATTTGCTCTCTGAATTACAGAATTAGCAAGTTCGTTAGCTTGATTAGTGCGATCTATAACGGCCTTGGCGGATGTTGTTGCTGAGGTAGCATTAGCAGCGGACACAGTCGCGCTGCTCGCTGCAGTGTCCGCATTATTGGTCGCTGTTACTGCATTGCCTGTAGCTGTAATAGCATTGTTTGTAGCTGTATCAGCTTTTTCTGTGGCTGTAATCGAATTAGAGGTAGCGGTCTTTGCACTATTAGTAGCATTAACCGCATTAGTTGTAGCAGTGTTAGCTGAACCAGTTGCAGTGTTAGCATTGGAAGTAGCAGTAATTGCTCCATCTGCAGCAGTGTTAGCTCTGTCTTTTGCAGAGTTCGCTCCACTGGTAGCAGAGTTCGCTTCCTTAGTCGCTTTTTTTGCTTCATTTGTGGCTGTAATAGCGTTATCAATAGCTGTTTTAATAAACTCAAGACTAACCCTTACAGATTGCTTTACGCCATTTACGGCAAAGTTATAACCTAAGGTCCACAACCCTACAAAAGAGTTTCCCTCAGGATAATCAGATATTTTTTTTATTTTTATTGCCATAGCTAATTTTTTACATCTATATAATTTATACCATCTTCATCTAAAATCAATGCCCCATCCTCTCCTGCAAGTAAATAATACAAATCACCCACTCTGAAAGAATAGAATGCTAAAGTCACACTAAACTCGCACCAAACCCTACCATTTTGCAACACATCAAATTTATTTACAGTTGACTTTTTGTAGAAGCAAGGGTACTCTTCATATAATTTTTCAGTGAAAAACATTCTTTCGTAAGGCTGTGTTAAGTCGTACAGCAATGCCAGGTAGTTAGTCCAAAAAACATCCTTGTTTGGAGCGTTTAAAAGACACTTAACAACAACGTCCTTTTGCTCAAATACAACTTTCTCTCCATGATATACAGCTCCTTTTTTGCTGTCAATATTTGTAATCAAATTCTTTTTTACCGCAGGAGATTTAGCAATATTTTCATCTGAACCATCAAGAATATAAACACCATAGTCTGCTAAAGGTTTTTCATCAATTTCATATCCTGTCTGCTTAACTCCAATATCAATAGGTTGAGCGTAAGTGTAGTTTTCAAATGGAAAATCATGTGCAAATTTCAAGGAGAATTTATCAAGTGTCCCAAAGATTTTATTATTAGACTGAGAAACAAGTCGTAACCTTAATTTAATACCAATCTCTATAAAGTCAAACTCAGAATAAGGTTCGTTAGCAAGAATATGCAATAATTCATCGCTATGCCCTGTATTGTTAATACGGATAAAAACTAAATCAAATTCACGAGTATTAAGTTGTGGGTCCGATAAGTCTGGATCTATCCCATCATCTTCAGGCCACGTATTAAACGTTACTTTTTTGAGAGGAGGATATTGCACAACACCTTTGTAACCGTAGTGTTCTACGATTACTCCGTAACGCTCGAAAGCATCTATACCGTTGATTAATAATCTTCCTTTGATCATTTGACTTCTGATTTTTTTGTGTTTAAAATTGCTCTGTCACTTCTATTTTGCATGACACTACACCCTCTATTGTAATGAACTCTTACCACCGACCAGCCTTTGGCTTTGATTTCAGCTTTTGCATTGTGCATAACAATAATATCACTACCTCCCTTATCACATTCTATTATAGCTTTTGTATTGCCAATTAAAATAACTCTTTCGGGATTATGAAGTCTTATCTCTCCTGCATCAATGTAGACTCCAAATCGTTCAACTTTCAAAGTCTTAAACCTACGCAATACATCAAGAGATGGATAATTATGTTGTTGGCAAAATTCAACACCTTGTGGGTGATAAAACACTTCTACCAAATCATCAAGTGTCTTGAGTGGTTTGGCAATAAACCATTTGCAGTCCGAAGAGACACCTATATTTTTAAATATATCTCTTCTTTCTTTTAGGATGTCTTGTATTGTATTTTTCATAATTACCTCATTTTTATACCTCTCATATTAATATCATCAATGCCTTCTTTTAAATCCGACATATCTTTTTGCATAGCTTCCAAATGCTTGCAATAGTCTGTATTCCTCTCTATACCACTCAATCTATCAAGGATAGCTTCATTTGCTCTTACAAGTCTGTCTGTGTGGTCTGCAATAACATTAGTCTTTTCAGAGATATTATATGTATGTCCTTGTATTACGGTTAATCGACCATTATTTTCATCTACACTATCCTGTGAAGCTGTAGCAATACCGCTTTGCGATGCTGTACGCTCTGCATCTGCACCTCCAAATCCTAATATCTCTTTCAATTCATCAGGTAAACCATCTAATGCACCTGCAAAACCTCCATATAATCCATTTAGTTCATCATACAATCCTGGCATATCTCCCATGATATCTTCAAAATCTGGAGCCTTATTATCTTTGAACCATTTCTTTTTATAAGTATCAAAAATATTCATGATTTCTGGCATTAACAACTCTTGAATTAATAGCTGTTTCATAATGTCTCCAACGATACCTTTGGTGGCTTCTCCCCACGCTACCATTCCATCCTCGCCTTTTTGAGCAGCGTCGAATAAAGCATTTCCCAATTCATTAGCCCAATCAATCGCAGAACCTCCCATGATGCCCTCAAAAACCTCATTAATGAGCTGTACTGCTTCTGCTCCTAACTCTTCAATTTGCCTTTCCCAATCAGCGATTTGCCCATGGTCTATGTCTTTATCTTTCTTTTGACCCTCATTATTTATCTGCCCTTGAATAAGAAGTTGTTGTTCTGCAAGATTTTCAAGTTGCTTTGTAGCATCACTGTACTGTTCCATTCCTCCAATATTGGAATCCGAATAACTAATATTTGCATAAATCTTAGCTAATTCTTTTGCAGATTTACTCTGAATTTCAGCAGCCATCTCTGCACTATTTAAGATGTAATCCCAAATAGTATTAAGTTTTCCAGCTTCTACATACTGTTTAATAACCTCCGCTGTTGTTTCCTTTAATACATCTCGCATTTCTTTAAGAGAGTCAAGACCTCTTTCACGCATCTTGACAATATCACGGTTCTGTAATTCCCATTCAAGGTTATCAATTTCTCCTTGTAATCTCTCTATTTGCTCTTGATAGTCTTCATCATTATTAAATAGAGATGCTATTTTGGTAGCGACTTGAATAACCGCAGAAATTACTGCAAGAATAACAGATGCAGTTTCTACCGCTCGGATTGCAGCACTTGCACCTGCTGCTGCTGCTGTCGTTCCATTAATAGAAACATCAACAAGTTGTGCAATACTACTAACCATTGAAACCGTAGAAGTTACGATACCCCCTGCTATGCTAATTATTTCTCCTGCAACACCACCAACCGCATCGCCCATCTCTTCAAAAGAGCCGATGCAGTCGTTAAGTTGCTCTTCCATATCCTGCCACTCTTTGAGAGAGCGTTTTGATGGAGACACATCTGGTTTGCGATTTTGTAATTTCTTTATCTCTGCATCTACTGCTTTAACCTCCTTGCTATTAGTCCCCTTTCCCTCAGCTATCATAGCTGCTCTGGCTTTTACAAGCAGGTCAATAATTTGCTGAACATTAGCATCAGTAATTTCATTAGCGAGTGCTTCAAAACCATCAATACTATTGAGAACTTCCTCATTGAGAGTTGCTAAATCTGCTTGATGTTTTTCATCAGCTACAGCTTGATTATCAGCATCACCCCCTGCTTTTGATATGTCCGCTTTGTTTTTCTCGTGTTCCTCAGCAAGTGCTTTGTAACGGTCTTTAAATGAAGCAAACTCTTTGAGAATTTCCTCGTTACGCTGTGTTTCTTCTTTAGAAAAATCATATATATCCACTTTAGCAGATATCTCTACTACATTTATTCTCTTGTCGTAAACAGAAGTATCAATATCTGACGCTTTCAACTTTGAATCCTTAGCGAGCATAAGAGCTATATACGCTTGTCTCTCTGCCTCAATAGCCCCTATAGCATTATCTCTATCAAACTCAATTAGTTCTTTTTTATCCGATATTAGCTTCCTTTTTAATGCTATTTCTTCTTTATTCAAGGCACTACTTGCATTAAGCGACATTTGCTCAGCATCTTCTATTGCTTTTTGCTTTTCTTTAATGTGTTTATTATCTATTTTGAGCAATAAATTATACTTGCTTTCTGCTTTCTTTAGTTCACTTTTCGTATTAGATATGTCTTTCCCATAATCAGCACTTTCAAGCGTTCCTGATTCCAATCCTTTTAACTTATTTCTTAAATTAGAAATGAGTAAAGCTGTTTCTTCGACTTGTTCAGAATATGTTTTTAATTTATTTTCTGGAGCAGAGGTAGATTTAATTTCAGCATTTAGTTCTTTAATATTGTTTTTTGTACCAACAAGAGCAATATTAACTTTTTCAATATTATGTTCAATGCTTGTGGTGGGCTTAGCGACTCCAGAACCTGCACCCATTGATATTGCTTGCATT
>CAMRAP010000078.1 GCA_947039985.1 uncultured Odoribacter sp. | reverse complement strand
TAGCTTCCAAAGATGATAATATTATAAGAGAGAAAAAAAGAGAGTTGAAATCTATTATGAATAAAGTGTCTGATGTTACAATAGATAGTAGTTTTATTAGTTATCAATCAGTTCAAAGTATGATTAATAATATTCCAGATATATTAAGAAGCTTGTTGTCTTATTTTGAACTTTTGGAAGAGAAAATTCCTATTGCAGCTCAAAAAGATAAAAAGATAGATCGTAGTTATAAAAGGATTGTGGATCTTGCTTGGCAAAATGATGAACAAAGAATGAAACATATTTATGAAGCAGGATTAAAGATAGAAGCTAGTACGTATGAAGATTTTTTATTGAGGAGATATGTGGAAACATATAATGATGTATTTGTTAGAAATAATATATTATATACTATACGTATTGAGTGTTATTTGAAAGATTTACTAGATAAACATAATAACTTATGAGCACCCAATCAGAAAGAGAGTTAGAAGAAAATCTAATTGAACAGCTAGTTCAATTGGGTTATCAATCTGTGGAGATAAAGGACGAAGCGGACTTGGTGGCTAACCTAAAGACGCAGCTTGAAGAGCTCAACGAGATAGAGCCATTTTCAGAGGCTGAATTTATGCAGATTCTGAATAAACTGCGTAAAGGCTCTATATTCCAAAAGGCTAAATTGTTGCGTGAATCTAAGATAGACTACACAAAAGACGATGGTAAGGTGGGGTATATCACTCTCTTGAACACAATTGATTGGTGCAAAAACAGATATCAGGTCACCAATCAGGTCACTGTAAACGGTAAATATAAAAATCGCTACGATGTCACTATACTGATCAACGGTTTTCCATTGGTTCAAATAGAGCTAAAGCGTCGTGGCTTGGAGTTGAAAGAGGCTTTTGAGCAGACCAATCGCTATGAGCGTCACAGCTATTCGGCAGGCTACGGATTGTTTAACTACATACAACTGTTTGTGATTAGCAACGGTGTAAACACCAAATACTACGCCAACAACAAAATATCTGCCAGAACATTTAAACAAACATTCTATTGGAGCGACATCGACAACAAGCCGATCACACAGCTTCAACAGTTTGCATACACATTTCTTGACACCTGCCACCTCTCGAAAATGATATGCAAATACATTGTCCTAAACGAAACCTACGAGATCCTTATGGTGCTTCGTCCATACCAATACTATGCCGTAGAAGCCATTGTTGATCGGGTGAAGAGTAGCGATAAAAATGGATTCATTTGGCACACAACGGGTAGTGGTAAAACACTAACCTCATTTAAAGCCAGTCAGCTACTCACGCAACTCCCCAAGATTAAAAAGGTGGTGTTTGTGGTGGATAGAAAAGATTTGGACTATCAGACCACCAAAGAGTTTAACAGCTTTAGCAATGGTAGTATTGACGGCACAGCTAATACAGCGACGCTTGTCAAGCAGTTTGATGATCCTAGCGTTAAAATGATTGTCACCACGATTCAAAAATTTGACGTAGCCGTAAAAAGCAGTCGCTACAAAAGCGTTATGAACAAATTCAAGGATCAGAAAATGGTTTTTATCTTTGACGAATGCCATCGTAGCCAATTCGGCGACACTCACCAGCGTATAAAAATGTACTTCCCCAAAGCCCAAATGTTTGGATTTACAGGTACACCGATATTCAAAAAAAATGCATCCATAAATCAATACGGCAACTACACCACAGAGAGTCTATTTGAACAATGCCTGCACCAATACGTGATTACAGATGCCATTAGAGACGAAAATGTGTTGCGATTCTCCGTTGAGTACATTAACACCGTCAAGAAAAAAGATTCGATTGTAGATATAAACGTAGAGGCAATAGATACCAAAGAGGTGATGGAAGCACCCGAGCGACTGGAAAAGATTGTAGACCATATCATCGACAATTACGGGCGTAAAACGCACAACAAAGAGTTCTCGGCTATGTTCTGCGTGCCAAGTATACCCGTGCTGATTCAATACTACGACCTTTTCAAGAAAAAGGAGCACGGCTTGAAAGTGGCAACTATTTTCTCTTACCAAGCAAACGAAGAGGACAAAGAGGCTAAGGGCTATGTGGACTTTGATGAGGGGGTGGTGTGTGAACCAGATGCTCCCTATGGTCATTCTCGTGATAAATTGGACGATTGTATCACCGATTATAACAAAATGTTCGGTACAAATTTCAGCACCAAAGACAGTGGTTCTTTTTATAACTACTATAATGATATTTCTCAGAAAGTAAAGAATCGTAATGTAGACATACTCTTGGTTGTCAATATGTTCTTAACAGGTTTTGATAGCAAAACACTCAACACTTTGTATGTGGATAAAAACCTAAACTATCATGGTTTAATACAGGCATATTCTCGCACAAACAGAATCTTGAACGAACTGAAATCACAAGGAAACATAGTCTGTTTTAGGAATTTAAAGCAGGCAACGGATGATGCCATCACACTGTTCTCTAACAAAGAAGCGAGCAGCGAAATTATCATGCCTCCCTATGATGACTTTGTGAAGGAGTTTAATCTCTCTACGCAAAAATTGTATGAGATTACTCCAACGCCCGACAGCGTAAATAGTTTGCTAGACGAAGATGCAGAGCTCTCTTTTGTGATTGCATTTAGGCAATTAATGCGATTGATGAACAAAATAAACTCATTTACAGAGTTTACATACGACGATTTAGGACTAGACGAACAGACCTTTAACGACTATAAAAGCAAGTATCTGGATCTATATGATAAAGTGAAACCAGGTAGTCCGTCAGAAAAGGTGTCCATTCTCGAAGATGTAGATTTTGAGCTTGAATTGATACACCATGACGAGATCAATGTAGCATACATCTTACAGTTGTTGGTGAAGTTAAAAGGTGAATCGGAGGAGAATAAGGAGGAACTAAAAAGGTCTATCGAATCATTCTTATCCATGGAAGTTGGTTTAAGAAGTAAGCGTGAGTTGATCGAAAAATTCATGTCCGAAAACTTGCTACGCATTGAAAATGAAGATCACATTGAAAATGATTTTTATAGCTTTGTAGACGCCAAGAGGGTAGAGGCAATCCAATCTTTAAGTCAAAGTGAAAACCTCGATGCAGAGAAATTAGAGTTGATGATAAAGGATTATCTATTTACAGAAAAAGAACCACTAACCAAAGATGTGATTGGTTTAATGAATCAGCATCCCGCCCTAAAAGAGCGTAAAACAGTGGCTGAACGAATTATTCTAAAAATCAAATCGTACGTCGAAACGTTTATTGATGGATTATAAAAAAAGAGCACTAATATGACAATAAAAGAGAGATATACAGCTGTGTTGGGATGGTTTGCTGAGCATATGAAGCTTGCAGAAACAGAGCTGGATTATAGAAATCCATATGAATTGATTGTGGCAGTGATTCTGTCTGCGCAATGCACAGATAAGCGGGTGAATATGATAACGCCTTCCATTTTTGAGCGTTATCCAGATCCTGATGCAATGGCAAAGGGGAGTGTGGAGGAGATTTTTCAACTGATTAAGTCGATCTCTTATCCCAATAATAAAGCCAAGCATTTATATGCAATGGCGGGGAAGTTGATGGCTGATTTTGGTGGAGAGGTGCCAGAGGATATGGACGATTTGCAAACTTTGGCTGGGGTGGGGCGCAAGACTGCCAATGTGATTATGGGAGTTGCTTTTGGTCAGCCTGCTATGCCTGTGGATACTCATGTATTTAGAGTGAGTAATCGTATCGGCTTGGTGAATAACACAAAAACTCCATTGGAAACAGAGAAACAGTTGGTCAAACATATTCCGGCTGAAGTGCTTTCAATAGCTCATCATTGGTTTATATTACATGGGCGTTATGTCTGTATGGCACGGAAACCGAATTGCGAGGAGTGTGGGATTAGATTGTGGTGTAAATATTTTGCGAAAAATTCACACTGATTTTGATGTTTTTGCCACTCATTCCTTTACTTTTGTGTGGCAAGAGAATATATATATATTATAATTGATGGAAAATAGTCGAAGAAAACCAGAATGGTTAAAGATAAAGCTACCTATTGGGCAGCTTTCGACAGAGGTGTTAAACACCGTTAGAGGAAACCACTTAAATACGATCTGTACAAGTGGAAAGTGTCCAAACCAAGGTGAATGTTGGGGATGTGGAACTGCCACTTTTATGATTGGTGGTAATATCTGTACACGTTCTTGTCGTTTTTGTAATGTGGTCACTGGTCGTCCTTTGCCCTTTGATACCCAAGAAGCGGATCATGTGGCTAGTTCGGTTCAATCCTTGAAATTAAAACACGTTGTAATCACTTCGGTGGATAGGGATGATGTAGAGGATTTGGGAGTGGCTCATTGGGTGAGTGTTATACGTAGTGTGAAGCGTGAAAATCCTCAAGTAAGCATGGAAGTTTTGATTCCAGATTTTCAAGGCAAAACGGAATTGGTTCAGCAGATTATAGCTGTTCGCCCAGAGGTGATCTCTCACAATCTAGAAACAGTGCGACGCTTATCTGATAGTATTCGTTCGCGGGCAACATACGAAGTTTCTTTAAGCGTTATTGCTCAGATTGCAAAGTCTGACAGTGTTGCAAAATCTGGTATCATGCTAGGTTTAGGGGAAACTCGGGAAGAGATACTACAGACGATGGATGATTTGCGTGCAGTGGGTTGTCAGGTGATGACTATTGGTCAGTATTTGCAACCCTCATCAAAAAATATAGAGGTCAAAGAGTATATCCATCCGGATGTGTTTGAAGAATATAAAACAATCGGTTTAGAAAAGGGGTTTACTCATGTGGAAAGCGCACCTTTGGTTAGATCAAGCTATCATGCTGAACGGCATGTTGGAGCAAAGTTAAAAGCTTAAGCATAGATACAAATGGCACAAAATATAAAATGGATCGACCTGCAACAAAAAGGCTATAAAGAGGTGTGGGAGTTGCAAGAGAAATTGTTGGAGGAGGTCAAAAGCCGAAAACAAAACAAAGAAGATATTCAGCACTATTTGTTGTTTGTAGAACATCCACCCGTATACACCTTAGGCAAGAGTGGGGATGCCGCAAATATGCTAATCAACACGATAGAACTTAGTCGTAAGCAAGCTGAATTTATCAAAGTGGATCGTGGGGGTGATATCACGTTTCATGGGCCTGGACAATTGGTGGTGTATCCTATTTTCGATTTAGAGAGTTTTGGTTTAGGCGTGAAAGATTATGTTGAGCAGCTTGAAGAGATCGTTCTTCGTGTCCTATTATCGTATGGTATTCAGGCAGAACGCATGGATGGAGCAACTGGGGTGTGGATAGAGTCAACACAGTCTAATCCACGTAAAATATGTGCCATAGGAGTGAAATGTTCTCGCTATGTGAGTATGCACGGATTTGCACTGAATGTAAATACAGATTTAAGCTATTTCAAGTCTATCAATCCTTGTGGATTTGTAGATAAAGAGGTCACTTCCATTCAAAAAGAGCTGGGTTCTGAGGTGGATATGCAAGGTGTAAAGGATGAGGTGCTAAAACAATTTAATGCATTTTTTGGAGAAGCAAGTCTATAATACTTGCTGAATAAGAAATAAAAACGTACTTTTGTAAGCGTTTATACAAGGCTTTACTGTCTTGATTATCAGTAAAAAAAAGAAATATAAAGAATGATTACAGTATCAGATTTAGAGATCCAATTTGGAAAGAAGAGCTTGTTTCAGGATGTAAATATGAAGTTTACACCGGGAAATTGTTATGGCGTGATAGGTGCTAATGGAGCAGGGAAGTCTACTTTTTTAAGAATAGTGAGTGGTGATTTAGAGCCTACTCGTGGAACGGTTATGTTTGGACCAGGCGAACGTTTGTCTGTATTGAAGCAAGATCACTTTGAGTTTGATGAATCTACTGTTTTGAATGCTGTTTTACAAGGGCATATGGATTTGTGGAAGGTGCAACAGGAGAAGGATGCTATTTATATGAAGGAAGATTTTTCTGATGCAGATGGTCTTCGTGTTGCAGATCTTGAGGAGCAATTTGCTGCAATGGATGGTTGGAATGCAGAGAGTGATGCAGCTAATTTATTGAGTGGATTGGGTATTAAGGAGGAGTTACACTACTCTTTGATGAAAGATATAAGTGGTAATCAAAAGGTACGTGTGTTACTTGCACAAGCTCTGTTTGGTAAGCCAGACAACTTGCTGTTGGATGAGCCAACGAACGACTTGGATTTGGAAACAGTGATGTGGTTGGAAAATTATTTAGCGAATTATGACAACACTGTTTTAGTTGTTTCGCATGACCGTCACTTCTTAGATTCAGTATGTACGCATTCTGTTGATATTGATTTCGGTAAGGTAGCTATGTTTACTGGTAACTATAGTTTCTGGTATGAATCAAGTCAGTTAGCTCTACGTCAAGCGCAATCAAAGAATAAAAAAGCAGATGAGAAACGTAAGGAATTACAAGAATTCATCTCTCGTTTTAGTGCAAATGTGGCTAAGTCTAAGCAGACTACAAGTCGTAAGAAGATGTTGGAGAAGTTGAATGTAGAGGATATTATGCCTTCAACACGTAAATATCCAGGAATTATTTTCACTCCAGAGCGTGAAGTGGGAAATAAGATTTTGGAAGTACGTGGTTTAAGTAAAACGATAGACGGAGAGTGTTTGTTTAAAGATGTGGAGTTTGCCGTTGAAAAAGATGATAAGATTGTTTTTTTATCTCGTGATGCACGTGCAATGACTTCATTGTTAGAGATTCTTGTTGGGAATGAAAAATCAAATTCAGGGGAATTCTCTTGGGGACAAACCATTACTTCTGCTTACTTACCTGTTGATAATTCAGCGTTTTTTGATGTTGAAATGACTATCATTGATTGGTTGGGACAGTACTCGTCTGATTCTAGCGAAACTTTCTTGAGAGGATTTCTAGGTAAGATGTTATTCTCTGGTGAAGATATCTATAAGAATGTAAAGGTGTTATCAGGGGGTGAGAAGATGCGTTGTATGATTGCTCGTATGATGTTGAATAATGCCAATGTATTGATACTTGATTCACCTGTTAATCACTTGGACTTGGAGTCGATTCAGGCATTTAATAATACGTTGATTTCATTTAAAGGAGTGATTTTGATGAACTCTCATGACCATGAGTTTATTCACACGGTTTGTAATCGTGTCATCGAATTGACTCCAAATGGTGTTATCGATAAGCAGATGAATTTTGATGATTATATCACAAATGAAGCCATAAAAGAGCAGTTGAATAAGATGTATATTTAATCTTATACAGAACAATAATAAGAGTCCGGCTTACTTTCACAGTGAGCCGGATTTTTTTGAGTATTCGTCTAATGATACTGATTTCGATTCTCGTTCTGTCATGCTTTTTTTAAGAATTATACAAAGCTGTTTGCAAATTTAAAATAAAGAGGTATTTTTGTAATGATATAAAATAAAAACTAGACAGAGTTTATATTACACTCCCTATATAAATTCTATATGGAGTATTAAAGTAAATGTACATAGCCCATGTTCAAATTCCTTTTTTTAATATTAGCAACTATTGGCAATTACCAGATGTATGCACAACAAGGAGAGAAATCTATCCGTATAATACTTCCCTTTTCTTAGACAACTTTATCGCTAAAATAAGATAGATTTATCTTTTAAGATCAGTTAATATTAATCTTATTTATTTATGTGTTTGTCTGTAAGCGCCTCGGCGATTACGTCTTTTGATGTTAAGCGCTAGCCTTTATCTTTG
>CAMRAP010000077.1 GCA_947039985.1 uncultured Odoribacter sp. | reverse complement strand
CCCTGATCGCTATAAAAGGCTTTTAGGGTGCTTTTTTTATATAAATAACCCATAAACAGAAAATCAAAGTATACTATCCGAGAAGTATTATGCTAAGCAAATCAGATAAAAGCACTGGATATTGCAGTACTTTTATCCTTTTCTTTGCATAATACGTTACTTGATATAATATAAAATTGCTTTACCTTTAATATCCCTTTATGCCTCTTACATTGATATGGAACATCTAAGTTAACCATCAAGCCTTCTTTATTCTGTTTCACCATTTTTTCAAGGATAGCGGGAATAACCGCACGGTCCTTACCCTCATATATCTGTGGCAATACATATACATACTTACTATGCTCTAGGTGGTTTGATAAAGAACGCAGGCTGTGTAGCCTCTGCTTGAATGTCTCTGTGCTTTGTTCTTTATCAAACTCTTCCACTGGCAACACGTCAAAAATTGTAAAGCAAATGCCTGTTTTATCGTCATTAGAATTGATGATCCCGACTGCCTTTCTAAACGCCTCATTGTCTGATAGCCCATCTTTATCAAATAAGGTTAATTCCCCGTCAAACACCACATCCGGATGCACGGATAAATCATCTGTTATATGTCGTAACCCCTTCAAAGCGACTCCGCTTCTTCCTATCAAATCCCCACGATAGAACGTGGCTCGCACACCATTTAATTTCTCTGACACACAGAACCATGCTCCATCCTCAAATGGATACTTCTCGATTGGATATGCCTGCTGCACATTCCATTCCGGAATTAAACCTGGTATCGCTTTATTGATAGTTTTCGATGATAACCCTAGACGTAATGTTTTAGATAACAAGGCAATATATAGTTCTCTTTCCTTACCGTCGTGGCATTGTAAAAATGCAAACACTTGACAAAGCGTTGTGTCGTCAACTGCTTTACGCGTAGCAAGCAATTTAAGCACTTCAAAAATCGAAGTAAATGTTTGCATTGCTGAAGAATCATTCTTAAAATCCCTACGTAGAGTTGTTTCTGACACCTTATAAGAGAGCCTAGGGTGGCAAGCATAAAAAAGAAGGTTCCTAAACGATTCATTGTCCGCGAAATCAACAATTATCTTTTCTTTGGCCTTGCTTCCTATGGTATCTTTCAATTGATACAAGGCTTTTAATGCCTCATGCAAATTTTCCATAGCAATTACTTCCCTCCTCAAACCCTTACTGGCTCACCATATGCGGGCATCATAATCTTCTTATGTAGATTTCTGTTATGAAGGGAATCTATGCTTTCCTTAATGCACGCATATTCACATTCGCCAGTCAAAAGATATTTGTCAAGTGCTTCGTAGGAAAATCCAAAATTATCCTCATCCGTCAATCCACACAACCCATCAGAAGGTGTTTTTTCAACTAAATCTAAGGGCAATTCAAGTGCAACACCAATTTGACAAACTTCGTGCATTAAAAGGTTTGATAATGGGCTGAAATCTCCTGTATTGTCCCCAAACTTTGTGGAGTAGCCTATAAATTCTTCAGATAAATTGCATGTATTGGCAACGCGTCCCCCGCCTTCTGTCGACTGTGCCACAGCGTATAACGTAGCCATTCGTATGCGCGGTGGCATGTTGATCCTAGCTTGCTCACCCACTGACATAACATCTGCTAAACCACTTGTTAGAGATGTAACTGTATCTAGAATGTTAATTACATGGTAAGTAATATCAAGATTCTTAATAAGCTTGTAACTGTCATCAATATCGCTCTGTACGCCGTTTGGCATAAGCACACCAACAACTCGTTCTTTGCCAAGTGCTTCAACACAGAGAGCCGCCACAACGCTAGAGTCTTTCCCCCCTGAAATTCCAATGATAGCCAAACAGCTTGCACCATTTTCTGCAAAGTATGATCTAATCCATTGTACTATTTCATCTTTAGTTTCTTTTGGATTTAAAAGCATGTGTGTACCCTCCTTAAAAATTACTGTTGTGCAAATTGGCTCGCACATCACATAACGAATATTTGACATTGAAAATACCATCCACAAAAACAGGAATCAATTCATTTTCGCTTTGGGATTCCAGCCATGTCAGCCCATCCTCATACCCATAACCTTCCTCTGTTTTATACACTCTGCAACAACCGCGTTGCGACTTTTTAAAACAATCTGAGTCCGTCTTGGGATTTTTAAAAATCATAATTGGCTCCCCGCTGGCATCCTCTGCATAAGTTGCTTTGACGGCAATACCAAACGTATCTCTTGTGTATGGTGCGTATTGTTCCCACATTGACACAGTCTTATCTGCGTTGGGCTGTACCTCCTTAAGCGTTTGAAGGCACTGCATAGAAAAGGAACCGACGCCAAGCGCTACATTATTTATAGCAAACCCACTACTCTCCAGAATTTGGTATACCATGGCACAACGTTGGGGGGTGATACTATCTCCGTAAATTGCTTTTACATGAGGATCAAGAACTTTGAAACCCTTGCTATTTAACGTACCGCCAAAAATTTCCCACAACTTGAATACAGTTTTTGTCACCACTTCTACTGGGTCACCACTATCTCCACGAAAAGAGACACATCCGTTATGTTGCATTATTTCTTTTTTTATGGAAGGTACAATGTCATTTATAAGTTTCCAATAATCATAGCTATCACTGACCATGGAAAAATTTTGATTGGGATATACTTCGTTCAATAGACGACGAATATGCGTTACCTCATCCCCGTCTACTGCGTAGTTTGAGCACATAACACTATGTTCTGTAGAAATCGCGCCATATGCAACTTCATCCTTTGCACAGTCACATTCATAGTGTTGTTCTAACCATATAATCGCAGGTACTGTAGCCGTGTTTAGAAAGCTGAGGCAAAATGCCGCAGAACTTTTAGTGGCGCTCTCAACGCTTTCTTGCCCACGCATGGAAAAATCGCCAAGGAGCTTTGCACGAACAACGCTGTCATCACAAGTGCGCTCAGCAAACTCGTTGACGATTTGGCGATACCGAAATCCAACTTCAGCAGAAATTTGGGTATGCCACATAGTGCAAGAAAGCATGGTTTCAATAGAATTCACTAGCCAAACAAAGTCAGGATGGGTATTGGAAATTTCAATTTGTGGCACCTTTATATTAGAACGAATACCCTCTGGCAACGCTCTTATCTCCAGAGGCAAATAACCAAGGTTCCACAACTTCTCCAATCTGTCGCGCCCTATGCCAAATGTATCAATTGTTGAGCCAATGATATGATTGTATTCTTCAATGACCTCATATGTTGCTCTACGGAAAAACCAACAATTGAATGCATCAATTAGATATTCCTGAATAAATGCTTGAAGCCCAAAAAGTGTGACCTTTTCCGTGTCTTGCAAGCGAGACATTCTGGGGGTATAGTAAGAAACCATCTTGGTCAATCCTTCTGGATACTGGTCCGCGTGTGATGTTTTATAAAAATCGAGACACAATAGTGGATTATATTGAATCATATTTATTTCCTCCTCATAAATATATTAAAGTACGGTAATTTTGGGGTGTTCTCCCCGATAAATACTATCAGTGGTGTAAACATGTTTGATTAAATCAGTACAGAGTATATCTCCATCATAAATTGTGTTTTCGCAATGAGTGATATAGAGATAAATCCGCCCAGCTCCTGCGGCTTTTAGTGCTTTGGCTGTATGTATAAAGGTTCCGCCGCGAGAACATATATCATCAACAATCAGCACATTTCGATGATTAACAGCATCTACATTGTCTAAGGTAAGGGCGTTAATCTTCCCACTTCGCCAATCTCTCTGTTTAATTCCATGAATATGCTCTTGCCTTGGAAATTGTTTAGAATATTTTTCCAAAGCCCCTTTATCAGGGTAGCAAAACATTACATTTTCTTCCTTTACTAATCCAAGAACTTTAGAAATCTGTTCAGAAATCCCAGTATTATTAACATGGTTAATGAAATGTAATGCCTCACTAGAGTGGACATCATGAAGAAAAATATTTTCAAACGCAAGATGGTTGATAAACGCCGCAAACCACTTCAATGTGAAAATTTCATCTTGATTCTTCACTCTGTCCATTCTGGCATTTGGTAGATATGGAAGAATAAGTGAGATTGAAGCTTGTGGCTCTATGTCCCGAATATGATAAACAATGTTCCAAAGTGCCATGCACTCTGCCTCACTATCGTATTTCCACTTAATGTTATAACATTGGCATCCACAAACGAGATAACGCATTGCAAAAGTCCCGTCTGGAAATTTATTGGCTTCAATAACAATATCATTTATACTAATCACGATAACATCTCCCTATTCTATATTGATGTGGCAATATTTCATAACTTCTAACGCATTCAGGTGCCTTTCTGGAGAGACACCAGCGCAGCAAGATGCATCAACAACAATGGGGACATTGGGCAAAAAAGCTTTGATAATTAAGGCGTTGGATATCACACAGATATCGGTGCAAACACCAATGAGTGTAATGCTTTCGATGCCATATTGTGCATCTTCCAACACCAACCACTCCGCAAGTTCAGTAGAGCCAAATGTTTGTTTTATGAAAGTCTTCAATTCTCTACCTTGCTTATTTACTTCCTTGAGAGCACGCCACACGTCATCATCAATTTTATGCCCATGGCCACCTGTCAGGCAGTGGGGAATGGGGAGATTAAAGCCTTCCTGCGTGCTTAGGTAATCGTCAAAATGAGTGTCTTGAGTGACCGCAAGACAGCCGTCAAATGCCTTAATTTTTTGTATTACATTAGGGACTATTTGTTGTGCTTCTTTTGTCCCGATAACACCAGAGATAAAATCATTTTGCATATCTATTACGACCAGAATCTTCATTTAGTGCACCTGCCTTTGTTTATTTTATTTAATTGCCCTGAAATGCCGTCTGCACGCCTCGCTTTTCTAATGAAAGGCGTGTGCACGCAGTGACACTCTTTTAAACCTAAGGCCTTAGGTTTAAAAGAGTGAAACGCTCCAATTTATTCTTCTGCTATCAGCGAAAAGACATTGTGTTTGCTATGGAATATGTAACACAATCAATATACACAGCATTAGATTGCCAAATCCCCCAGTTTCAGGAGGCAATGAGGTTAAAAAAATGGCACCAACTCAGAGAATGCTTCATCAATTTCTAATTCGCTCTCCACTCGTCTTTCTTTGTCTTCCCTTTGCAGTAACGCTATGTCTACAGCACACCCAGAAATTAGCTCCGTAATTGAAAAAGCTTCATTCGGGATCATGTCCTCTAAAAATTCTTCTTGTAAATCTTCCACAATATCTTCAACATTCGTAACATCTTCCTCGTCCCAAGATTCGTTTTCATCTTCCTCGTCCCAAGATTCGTTTTCATCCATCCAGTCCACTACTCTATCCTTGTAATTATCGAAACCTATGTCATCAAGGGCGGAATAGTCAAGTGAATCCTGTCTATAGTAATATTCGCTTCCCTCTGGAATATTATTAAGATTGTCTCTGATATTTTGCCATGGAGTATATCTCAATTCTTCGATTATATCCTCATCTATTTTAGAATCAACCTCATCCTTATCATAAACATCTTCACAGATATCGCAATTTTCTTCATCACAAAAATCCATAAGACGGCTCCAAGTATCTATATCGTCTAAAAAATCAGTTTTAGTCATTGTCATCACTCCTATTTTCAGTATTTGTTGACATGATGGGGCGCGCTTGCATTTTCACCGGAATCACTTCATCATATAGGGCAGTAAATCTTTTGCCTAACCGCCTGTCAATGTGATAATGTCCAAAATACCAATGCTCAAAGGCAAGGTGGCTAAGTAGTCTTTCGAGAAAGCCAACGAGTGCATCGCTCTCATACCACGTTGCTATCTGAGTTTGTACGCTCCGTGGGGCACAGTGGGTGATGACCAGGTCAACATCCCAATGTGCTGTGTTCAGTGCAACTATCGCCTTTTCCATTTCCTGTGCAGATGGCATCTCATCTTCCCACCACGAAATGTTTTCTTTGCGATATATTTTGTCATGAGACCTAGCTCCACCCATTACGAATACCTTATTACCATCAATTTCAAACACCTGACCTCGTTCCAGATGATAGATGGACGGTGTGATTTGGCGAACAATGCCTCCAAATTTTTCCATGGTAGGAATTTTTCGTAGAGCGTGAAAATTTTCATGATTTCCATCCACAAAAAGAGTTGTAAACCTCTTTTTTGATAACCATTTTAGCCAATACTTCTCACGCTTCGAGCCATCCCATACAAGTCCAAAATCTCCGCAAATAATAAGGTAATCCTGTTTAGATAGATGCTTTTGTTCTGGAAAATTTCTAATATTCAACTTACTAATGTCTATGTCTCCGTGGATATCTCCTGTTATATATATCATGAATTCCCTCCTAGTAAAACGACTTTTGTGATCTCGTAGAGTGTGGGGATTAACTGGAGTGAGATCTAGAGCGTGCCGTTGCTGGGTATATTAGTAGCGACCATAATCCAAAGCCAAATTATTTAATTGGTGATTGCGGAATGTCACCCGAAATCAATGGAAACAGTAAAAATGACCCGATGGTTTGTTTGTTTATTTGTTTTTTTTTTATGGCGGTCATCTCAACCTCATCGCTCAGATACTGCGGGCGGCCCCAGGTTGCTCGCAACTCCTTCCTAGCTATGTGTTACTTACACCTTCGGCGATAAGCGACACCTAATGGATGGTAAACCATAATTTCATTAAGTGGATATTCATCACAGTTTGTCCTTTACTTTACAGAAAATTCATTTATAAATTATGTAGTTATTCGCAAATCTTCTCGGATATATTGAAGTACATTGACATTCATTTTAGTGTTGATATGCTTTATTATGCCCTCCATTGATTCTTTCTCTACCATTTTGTAATAGTTGTAATACCCATCTAAAATTTGGACATCGTGTTGTTTCCAACTCTTGCCGTTTTTTCGGTCGAGAATATAATTGTGTATCATAGATTGAAATTGTCTTTTCCGCTTATGTCCAACGGTGATTTCATTGTCTTTATTTAGCATAACTCCTAGGTTCCAATTCCTGCCCGACGATGAACCATATCTTGTCTTTGTGCCATTTAAGGCAAAGGGTGCATTAAACTCCAGCAAAACACCCATGATAGTTCTTTCAATATCTCGTACATCAAAGGTATATTTGGAAGATACGATAAAATCATCGGCATAGCGGGTGTAAACATAAGATTGACGATTAAAGTCTCTCAGCTTGTTGGCCAACTTAAAATCCACAGGTATCATTATCAAATTGGTGAGGAGTGGAGAAACTGGTGTACCTTGTGGCAATCCGCCATCTAAAAATGCTAATTCTATAGCTTTCCTTAACTCCTGTCGTCCAGTATCTTTTTTCATAATTTCGCAAAATGGAAAAATCATACCTAACTGTTGTATCGTAAAATCCAAAGTAGTAGTGCCAAAGAAATTGGACAAATCATACTTACCAAACCACTTACTTTCATTTTGCTGATGGCGCTTTATCGCATCAATCGTACTCCGATTTTTAATATAGGCAAAGGCTGCTGTATGATGCAAAACATGAAATTGTTCCTCAAAGATGACTTTAAGCCTGCGAAGGGCATCCATTAGTTCAACTTTGGGTGCGTCAATACGCCTTAGCCCTCCGCTTTTCTTTGGAATATGAAATGTTGTATATAGCGTTGTTCTTTCCGCACCACGTAACTCACTTGTACTTTCATTAAATTTTACCAATTGCTCAATGAGTGCAGATATATCAAGCCGATTCATAAGTCTGTCACTAATAGTCTCACGTTCGTAGGTTTTTG
>CAMRAP010000076.1 GCA_947039985.1 uncultured Odoribacter sp. | reverse complement strand
CAGTCTGCTTGCAAGTGAAGGATGGAGGAGAAAAAACTGATTACATTTCTGTTGAAAGGATTAGTTTTTTTGAGCCGTACAACAATTTTATTTCTGACTATACCGACTATGAAGATTACAGTGACACATGCAGAGGACTCGAGGAAGACGGCTATGTGTATGATAAAGATGAATGTGTATACCGTCACCCCAAGACGGGGCATGAATTTTGCTGGTAGGAGGTGATGTTATGATTAAAGTGTGTGATGCTATCATGGGTAGCGGTAAAAGCCAGTCTACAATTTCGTACATAAATGACCATAAAAATGAAAAATTTGTGTATATTACTCCCTATTTGGATGAGGCAACAAGAATAAGAGATGGTTGCCCTGATTTGCAATTTGCAGAACCAAGCAAGACAATCAGTAGTTATAATTTTTCAAAGCTCGAACACACTAAATATTTGTTGGAAAAGGGGCGAAACATAACCACAACACACGCCGCGTTTCGTTCCTACACTAATGATATGCTTGAATCCATTCGCAGAGGGGGGTACACTCTTTTCGTAGATGAAGCCGTGGAGGTTTTTCAGGAAGCTAAATACAGTGATGGGGATATTGACGTATTCCTTGAGAGCGGATACGTCCAATACGAGAGTGGTGTGTACTCATTAACCGGGAAGGAATATACAGGAGATAGACTCAGAGATTTATTCGAAATGCTACAGTGTAATAACCTTATTAAAGTAGACTCCAAGGCCAAGGGCACACAGTATTATTATTGGACTCTGCCACGCGAAATCTTTACTTCTTTTAAAGAGGTGTATATTCTAACCTACCTATTCGATAGCCAAGAGATAAAATATTTCATGGATATTAACAAAATAGATTACAAATATATAGGCATACGACATGAAGGTAGCGAGTACCACTTTACTGAGTACCCAGAATATATTCCAAGTTATGTAGAAAATTTAGAAAATAAACTTCGTATCTTCAGTAAAGAAAAAATAAACTGTGTCGGAGATAATCGCAACGCGCTGTCAGCCAACTGGCTGAAAACCCACACGGTAGAACGAGAAGTGTTGAGGAAAAACTTATATACCTTTATGCGGTATCACAATCAGTGTTCATGCAACGACATTATGTGGAGTACTTTTAACGGGAATGTGAAATCATTGAGAGGGCGTGGATTTTACACCCAAAATGTGGCATTCAATAAAAAGGCTACAAATGATTACAGAGATCGCAGCGTATTGGCATACTGTGTAAATATTTTCGCACATCCAAATAAAGTTCGCTTTTTTGCCCGCTACGGAATTACATATGATGAGAACGGATATGCCTTGTCCACTATGATTCAGTGGATATGGCGCAGTGCGATAAGAGATGGAAAAGAAATTCAATTATATATACCAAGTCGACGCATGAGAGAATTACTAGTCGCTTGGATTAAGGACACAAGTAAGAAAGGAAGTTATGAATGAATAAAATGTTTGATTATAGGCAAACACGGGGTAGACAGGCACTTGAAAATACATATGACCAACCTATCATAGATGACGCAGATGCAGATATCGAAGACTTTATAGAGCGAGAACGGTTAGAGTACCACAGGCAGTGGATAAGTTATCTTGGCGATTATGAACAGGATCTTTTTTTAGAATATATCAACATAATAAAATAACTCACACCAAAGAAAGGATGATTATACTGCCTAAACAATTAGCCTGCCAAAAATACATATATAAACTGCACAGTAGCCGCTTGAGAAAAGCAAAATGGGGACTTACTCTTCCAATTGCAGAGGCACGTAGAAATGACGAGCTTATATCATTGGCAGATAGCCAAATTTTAAGATGGCTTGACGAGTTAAACAATATCGTAAACGCAGACAAGTCTGCTAGAGATATCAAAACGCAAATCCGCCAACTACGAAAAGAATCAGGAAGTCTACAAAATAGACGGCTCATCAAAAAGTTGTATGAGGAGCTGGATGCAATACAGTTTAAACCTGACTATCTCTACGTAATCATGGATAAAGAAAAAGATTACATAAGGGCGTGTAGAGGTTTTTCAATTAACAACATCAAATATCGGAGGCTGTTAGGGACAAATGGTGGTGTGAAAAATGAGACAATTGTTTTTGTCAGCGATAAACACGTGGCTGAACTACGCAGGAGGATTGATAATGGAAGAAATCCAGAAAAAGAGATGGTAGCTGCAAAGTTGGAGTCTTATAAGGCGCTAACTTGTAGTGCGTCGACTCCTGTCTCCATGCCAAAGGGTATTCTAATTGTAAATGATTGCGAAACCCAGTTCACGTCGGACATCATCTATATAAATGACGAGAAAGAGGGAGAACCGCTGATGGAGGAGCGCTCTGGCGCTATTGTGTCCCTGAATGAGTCAGATGGCTACGGCCTTATGTTGCCTTCTCTTGCTGATAGGTGGGCAGCAGAAATGGGGATAGATTATCGTCCAAGTGGTGTAAACACTAGATTTTCTTTCGAAAAAGGAATGGCTGTCTGTTTTGATTTTTTGGAGTTTGGAGAGTTGGTTGCTCGCAATCACTTGGTGAAAGACGCATGGGGTGATGAGAGAGATATTCGAGAGGTAGAGTTAATTCTAACTACATCTATGGTGAAGTTGTGGGATAGCTATGGGAGTTGCGATGATTATCTTTCCAATTGCTTTAAAAATAGATACAGTTTTGGAATTGCCAAAGTATGCCCACACACATTAGAGTCAGAGCGAAATCTAAACTATCAGTTTATTCAAAGCTATAATTTGGATGATAGAGATATCGACGAATTAATAATGCCTACCATGACGGAAATACGCAACGTCCTATACGCAGACTACCCCACTACCCTTCTATTTCTCAAAGGGATGTTCTTGAATGAAAATAATGTTAGAAATATGGAAGACGATTATGTGAAAGCACTAATGGTGGAACCTAAGATGATTGATGATCCATATATTCAGAGCAAAATATTCCAACTCATCAAAAATCGAATCAACGAAGCTAAAGTGGGCGTAATTAAGGTCTGTGGTAATTATTCTATTGCATCAGGCGACCCTTACTCTTTATGTCAGTCCATCTTCCATTTAGAGGTAACTGGTATTCTAAAAAGTGGCGAAATATTCAACAGATATTGGGGCGAGAATAAAACAGAGTACCTTGCCTGTTTTCGCGCTCCCATGACATGCCATAATAACATTGTGGCTGTATCTGTAAATAACTCTGAAATGGCGCAACATTGGTACCAATACATGAGCACCTGCACTATATTTAACTCGTGGGATACATCGGCGCATGCATTAAACGGAATGGATAAAGACGGAGACTTAGTCATGCTAACGAATAACAGAGTACTCGTAGATAATTTAAGAGCATCACCCGCTCTTATGTGTGTTCAAAGAAAAGCTGATAAAAAAATCGTGTTGGAAGAAGATTTTATCAGGGCAAACATTGATAGTTTCGGCGATGATATCGGTAAAACCACTAACCGAATTACATCAATGTTTGAAGTGCAGTCCAAGTTTCCGAAAGATAGCGAGGAATATAACATACTGGATTATCGTATAAAATGCGGACAGTTGCTCCAGCAAAATGCTATAGATAAAGCCAAGGGCATCATTGCGAAGCCTATGCCAAAAGAATGGCATGACCGCCATCATGCATTAAAAATGGAAGATGCCAACAAGCGGCGAATATATCTATCGATATTGGCGGATAAAAAACCGTATTTCATGCGGTATATTTACCCCAATTTAATGAAGAGCTATAACACATACATAAAAAACACCAGTAAAAAAGCGCAGCGTGAGTTTTCCCTATCAATGGGTGAACTGTTGCAGAAACCAACAGAAGAAATGGCAGAACAAGAACTGGAGTTCGTTAAATATTACTTGAGCTGTATGCCCGTTGGTATTGGGGACTGTGTGGTAAATCGCATCTGTAAACGATTTGAAAAAGAATTCGATGGGTACATGGGCAAACGCAATACGGAGGTGGAATTTGATTACACCATTATGAAAAGTGGTGTACAATACAGCCGCTCTCAATACAACGCTATTCTACTTTTATTTAAGGACTACAACCGTAGGATTAAGGATTATGCAATATTCACAAATCGAGAGCGCATAGATAGTGATGAGGCTATGGCTCATATGAACATTCTGAAAATAGAATTTAGAAATGCATGTGATATTGCATGCCCCAACGCAGGCGTGTTATGTGAAATTTTGCTTGATATTTGTTATTGTGCCAATTCGACTAAGGGATTTGTATGGAATATATGTGGGGGTGAAATTGTTGCTAATTTGCTACTGCGTAACGGAAATCGGATTCACTTCCCAGTCCTAGATCAGAACGGAGATATTCAATTTGGTGGAAATAAATTTGCCCTATCTAGAAAAGAATTAGGAGGAAATGAATGAGTATAGTTCTCAACGAAAAAGAATGGACCGAACAAGCGATAAGCAGTCATCAATTGGGAAAAAAACCATTTGAAACCCTAAATAGGGTCGCACGTTATTACTATCAAGTAGAAAAATATAAGAGGAAAGATATCTGTAATAAATTAGAGGACTTTTTATTGCAATGTGACGCCGATGTAATTTTAGTTAAATGGTCTGAGGCGATTGACCGAATTGTGCGCTGGGTAGATAAGTATCCTTTAATTGAATTAGATGGCGTATGTATAACGGAATCCGAAGTTGAGACTATCGAAAACTTACAAGGTTGTCAGATTCGACGATTCGCATTTACCCTTTTGTGCATTGCTAAATATTGGGATGCTGTACGGGAAGAAAATAATGGTTGGGTCAATACCCAAGATAAAGACATCATGAAAATGGCCAATGTAAATACTTCTATCAAGAGGCAGAATCAAATGTTGCATGAAATGAAAAGTGTAGGATTACTCCGTTTTGGGAAGCGTGTGGACAGCCTTAATATCCAAGTGATGTTTATTGGTGCAAACAGCCCCACGTCAATTCATATTACAGATTTCCGCAACTTAGGAAACCAATATCTTCTACATTGCGGTGGAGCATACTTCCAATGCGGTCACTGTGGCTTAGCAATTAAAAAGAAAAATAACGCTCACAAATACTGTCCTGACTGCGCCGACCAAATGTATTTCAAGAAGTCAGTAGAGTCTGTTATGCGCAATCGCAGTGAAAATCTTCTCTCAAAAATCGTTGTTTGAAAATAGAACGACCCTACAGCCCTTGTGCCACAAGGGCTGTAGGGTCACGTGATGGGTGTGTTATAGTGAAGGAACATATACATTTTTTCTTTCCCAAAAAAATATAAAAAAGGATGATGAATGATTGATTGAAATTTCTCGAATTGAGAAGGATGCGATTGTAACGCAACTCCCACATCTACATATCGTGCGCACGATGAAACATTGCTCTAAAAGAGGACACTACTACTGTGAGGAGAACCATCACTTGATTCAATTTTTGCATAATTTGCGAAATCCGCACAGCGAGGCAAGGAGAGGTGTTTCATGCAATTAGGTCGTTTTCCAAACGAAAATGATATTCAATATCATAAGCGTTTGGTGTATGGAAAACTGGTCGACAAGACGTTGACAGATGTAGACTATAGCGAGCTTGCTGAAAGCGTGTATGACCAACAGTATAGTTCTGATGTCGCTAGACGGATGATGTATGGCAGTTGCAAAACGCTACGTCTTTTGGACGCTCAAGCGGAGTCAAATATCACAGATGCAAGCATATTGAGTGAACTTGATGAAAAAATAATTAAGTTACAGATAGAACAACAAAAATTCTTTGACCAGAGAACTGCGTATAAGCAAGTTATCCGCATCCGAACAAGACAGGAAGAGTTAAATGAAATTATTGTTCGCGCCATAAAAGGACACACTCTTTCTGAGTTACACTATGAGGAAAATAATGTTATATGTTCTGATAATGATTTGCTTGTCAGTTTGAATGACATCCACTATGGTGCAAATGTGGAAAATCACTGGAATACATACAACTCAGATATTTGCTGGCAGATGATGAGCAAATACCTTGACAACATTATAGCTATTGGTAAGCAACACAAAAGTGAAAACTGCATTATCTGGGGAAACGGGGACCAAATCAGCGGAAATATTCACCACTCTATCGCTGTAATGAATAAGGAAAATGTCATTGAACAAATTACAGGAGTATCCGAACTAATTGCAAAATTCATTGCCGAGCTGAGTAAACACTTTATGCATGTTTTTTATGTGAGTGTTGCAGGAAATCACAGCCGTCTGGACACCAAAGACCGTTCATTAAAAGATGAGCGGTTAGATGATTTAATTGACTGGCATTTAAAAGCCAAACTACAGAACTTCAAAAATGTCTCCATCGGTGCATGTCGAAAAATTGATTCTACTATGTACTTGATGGGCATTCGCGGAAAAACCTATGTGGGTGTTCACGGAGATTATGACGGCAGTAAAGAAAAGATAAACACACTAAAGACCATGTCGGGTGCTGATGTTTATGCTGTTCTGCTAGGGCATCTGCATCACAATCGGATTGATACCGTACAGGGCGTCAAGACCATTATGGCAGGTAGTTTTCTAGGTATGGATGACTATTGTGTAACAAAGCGAATTTATGGAAAGCCTGAACAACTCGTATGCGTTTGTGATAAAAATGGGATTCTGTGTTCCTATGATATTCCGTTATAAGAAAGACGCCCATCAATCCTCCTAGGTTTTCTTAGGGGGATTTTGTGTATACAGGTAGTAACCCGAAATCATATTGGGCTATAAACTGGATGCATTGTCGTCACGTTATTTCAATCCAATACTATTGACCAAAAAAATATATAAAAATGTGAGGTGGTTTGTTTGCCAAGAAAAACAAAACAAAACTGCATTACAAGCCCCGAGCTTTTAATGCAAATTAATCCAGAGAACAAGCGCTTAAAACAAGATTTTGTTGCTTATTTACATTCTATTCAAAGAAGCCCAAAAACAATACATGGGTACTCAAACGATATTGATATCTTCTTTGTATGGAATTTACTGCACAATAGGGATAAATTTTTCCCAGAGATTAAAAAACGAGACTATGCAGCATATCAATATTGGTTAATCAATGAAAACAGCAATTCACCAGCTCGTGTAAGGCGGTTAAAGTCGACCATTTCATCCATGAGTAACTTTGTCTCTAATATTTTAGACGAAGAAGATGAGTTTAAAGGCTTTCGATCTTCCATTCGCAAAATAGAAAACCCTGCAATGCAACCAGTGCGAAAGAAGACAGTTTGGAGCGACGAATCATTAGAGGACTTGCTCACAACTCTTACCGAAAATGGTCAATATAAAAAAGCTTGTATGTTGGCTCTTGCTATGTGTAGCGGAAGACGGAAAGCTGAATTGTGTAGGTTCCGTGTAGATGACTTCAAGTGTGAAAACATGGTTTGTGGAGGAGCGCTATATAAGACAAGTGATCCCATACAAACAAAAGGATTCGGACTTGGGAAATACATATATTGCTACACCTTGGCCAAAAAATTCAAGCCGTATCTAGACGCTTGGCTTGATGAACGCGATCGTCTCGGCGTTAGTAGCATATGGTTGTTCCCATCGGAAGAAGACCAAAATCAACAAATTAACGACACTACGCTTAACAGTTGGGCAACTACATTCAGCCGTATGACGGATAACGACTTTTATTGGCATTCCTTAAGACATTATTTTACAACTCATTTGGCCAAAGCCGGTTTGCCTGATGGCGTAATTCAGGAGATTGTTGGTTGGGAGTCTGCCGATATGGTTCGGGTTTACAAAGATATTAGCGCGGA
This sequence comes from uncultured Odoribacter sp., assembly GCA_947039985.1. Lineage (GTDB taxonomy): Bacteria > Bacteroidota > Bacteroidia > Bacteroidales > Marinifilaceae > Odoribacter. The sequence goes on along the minus strand of CAMRAP010000076.1, from coordinate 26 downwards.
AGAACAAATAGCGCAATATTTTGGTG
>CAMRAP010000075.1 GCA_947039985.1 uncultured Odoribacter sp. | reverse complement strand
TATATTGTATACGTCATGCAACCTTCGGGAGCAACTGGATATGGACAAGAGTTTTCTGCACGCCACCAGAACAACTGGGCAAAAATCACTAGTGATGAAATCATCTCTTCCACCAAAGCATTCATCAAAGCTCATCCTTTTATAGATGCCACAAAGGTAGGATGTATGGGAGCTTCTTATGGTGGATTTACAACTCAATATTTAACGACCCAGACCGATCTATTTGCTTGTGCCATTTCACACGCTGGAATCTCTTCCATTTCTAGTTATTGGGGGGAAGGTAATTGGGGATATGGGTACAATACAAATTCAGCTGGCCATTCCTACCCTTGGAATCGTAAAGATATATATGTAGATCAAAGTCCACTGTACAATGCAGATAAAGTTAAAGTACCTATTCTATTGATACATGGTACAAAAGATGTTAATGTTCCTACTGGCGAAAGTATTCAATTCTATACGGCCTTAAAACTACTAGGAAAGGATGCAGAATTGGTCTTTGTAAAAGATGCAGATCATACAGTAGTAGATTATAAACAACGGATCATCTGGAATAATACGATCCTTTCATATTTTGCAAAATACCTAAAAAAACAACCAGCTTGGTGGCAACATGAATTCAAAGAACTTAATCTTTAAAACAAGTAAAATCGTGAAAACGATTAAGGCTATGAGTCGAGTCAATCTTGTACAAACCTTAAGACTGTAAAAATAAATAGTGCCAGATAAAAAATATTATCTGGCACTGTTTATTTTTACAGTCTCTATCATTTAGACAGATCCCTATTCTTGCAAAGTACTACTTCAGTTTCTCTTCATAAATACCATTCTTCAATACTTCAAAACCTTTTCTCAAACTTTCATTTTCCATGTTTAGAATCTGATACATCTCATTCATATCCCAAACATCTCTAGCGATCAAACCCTTGATTTGATTTCTCATTGAAGGCAATACATCTTTCAATGCCTTTTCATCTTCCTTTACGCCTGCTTTCACCCCTAATTTTACAATATTTGCAATCATTGCATCTGTCACTTGAAATTCCTTTTTAAACTTAGAAAAATCAGTATATTTCTTTTTAAGAGCATCTCTATTTTCATCAATATAGCCCACAACATACTCACCAATTATATTTTTACGTATTAGATGATTAAAATACGAATAATTAATACTAGTATCCATTGGAACAAATACATCTGGAGTGATTCCACCACCACCATATACAGTTCTATTTTTAATTTTTGTAAAGTATTTCAATGAGTCGTTTACACTGATACTATCAGCGCTCAACAACTCTCCACTCGTATAACGATCAAATATTTCGTGATTATATTGATCCTCTCCCTTGCTGTACGATTTTTGAATACAACGCCCTGAAGGTGTATAGTAATGTGCATTTGTCAAACGAATCATAGAACCGTCCGTTAATGGATATTGGCGTTGCACCAAGCCTTTACCAAAAGAGCGACGTCCAACAATCAAGCCTCTATCCCAATCTTGTACAGCACCTGAAACAATCTCACTAGCAGAGGCTGAGTTTTGATCAATCAAGACCACTACTCTTCCGTCTTGCAACCAACCAGCTGCTGTAGCATGCTCCTCTCTGCGACCAGATGATAAACCCTCTGTATACACAATCATCTTATCATCCGCTAAAAAATGATCACTAACACCAATTGCAGCACCCATATAACCTCCCGTATTACCTTGCAGGTCAAGAACTAAATCCTTCATTCCCTCTGCCTGTAATTTTTTCATGGCCGTTTCAAACTCCTCGATCGTTGTTGCTGCAAAACGCGAGATATTAATGTAGCCCGTTGTAGGATCCAACATATATGAAGCATTAATACTATAAATAGGTATCTTATCACGTATGATTCTAAAATCTAACCGTTCATCTCCTCGCAACACCTTTATATTTACAGGAGTACCTTTATCGCCTTTCAAATGGTTTCGAACTTGGGTATTGGATAGTTTTTTACCTGCAATATCTTTTCCATCAACCCCAATAATCCTATCGCCCGATTGTAGAGCAACCTTTTCAGATGGTCCATCTGGAATAACGTCCACCACCACTAAAGTATCCCTAAGAATGGTAAATTGAATACCTATTCCGAAGAATCCTCCTTCCAAAGGCTCATTCATCTCTTCAACTTCCTCTTCTGAAATATACACAGAATGAGGATCTAAATCTGCTAACACTTTAACAATAGCATCTTCTGTTAATTTATGCAAATCAACGGTATCTGCATAAAAAGCATCAACTAATGCCATTAAACGCTGGTATTTAATACTTTGCTCTCTTACCTGATTTTCATTAGACTGAGCAAACACTCCTTCTGAATAAAACCCGATCAGCAACAGAAATATTCCTAACATCATACTTTTCTTCATCATATCTTAAATTATCTTTTTTTTTCTAATTCTAATATCTCCAAATCCTTTATATTTCCTTTCTCGATAACAAAGCGAATAGCTGTTCTTACTTGGTGAAAACCATGAATCCCTGCTGCTCCTGGATTCATGTGTAAACAAGATAAAGTCTCATCATACATCACTTTCAATATGTGCGAATGTCCACAAACAAAAAGCTGAGGACGTTCACGATATAACGTGTCCTTTATACGCGAATCATAATGTTTTGGATATCCTCCAATATGTGTCATCATTGTTTTCACTCCCTCACAATTAAAAATCAAAGTTTCAGAAAACATCCTTCGCAAGACTCCCCCATCTATATTACCATAAACAGCACGAAGATTAAACGACGATTCCAACTCCTCTGCCACTGCCAAATCACCGATATCACCACAATGCCACACTTCGTCACAATCCTTAAAAAAATCCTTTACTTTAGGATCCAACCAACAATGCGTATCTGACAAAAGACCTATTCTCTTCATTTTATATAAAAAATCAATAAACCACAAATTTACTAATTAGAAATCAGTATACCTACAAATTATACAACATCTTTATTTCCTCTGCCCAATTGTCCTCATCTGGTGTTTCAAGTATCAAAGGAATACCATCAAAACGCTCATCATTCATAATCATTTTAAAAGTATCTATCCCCAGTTCTCCTTTGCCCAAGACTTCATGTCGATCAACACGCGCTCCCTGTCCTTTCTTACTATCATTCATGTGCATTCCTCGCAAATACTTAAATCCCACCACATCCTCAAAATGTTCGAAAGTCTCGTTAAATCCATTCTCACTTTTCAAATCATAGCCAGCAGCAAATGTATGACAAGTATCTATACACACCCCCACTCTACTCTTATCTTCTACTCCATCAATAATATAAGCCAGGTGCTCAAAACTATATCCAAGGTTAGAACCCTGTCCAGCTGTATTTTCAATCACTGCACATACATTTTTAGTCTTATCTAAAGTGATATTTATCGATTCGGAAATCAAGCGTAAACACTCATCATCAGCAATCTTCTTTAAAGAACTACCTGGATGAAAATTCAACAAAATCAAGCCCAATTGTTCGCAACGTTGCATCTCATCTAAAAACGCCAAACGCGATTTCTCCAAAGCATCTTTATCAGGACTACCTAAATTAATTAAGTAGCTATCATGTGCCAAAACATGCTCTGCACTATATCCATACGCTTGACAACGCTGTTTAAATAACTGTATATTATCGGCTGTGTATGGATGAGCAAGCCACTGTCTTTGATTCTTAGTAAACATAGCAAATGCCTTTGCCCCTATTCGATGTGCTCTCTCTGGAGCATTTTCAACTCCTCCTGATATACTCATATGTGCCCCTACGTATTTCATATTCTTTTTATTACGATCCTTCAACTATTATTGTTTCGTCATTGCAAAGTTAATTGTTTTTTCTTGTTTTAAAATATTTTCAAGATTTACACAAAAAAAAATGATCTATAATTACATTTTGACCGACATTAGAACTATTTGATTCTCAAACACAAACATCAAGCTGTTAATAAAAAAACTGCATTTGTTATTAAAAAGAGTGCCAAAAATAAAGTAGTTCCTTTTTAAAAGTGTATTTTTACAACGGATATCATAAAATAGGAAATTCATGGCTAAAATTATTGCTGTTGCAAATCAAAAAGGTGGTGTTGGAAAAACAACTACTTCAGTTAATCTAGCTGCAAGCTTGGCTGTTTTAGAACAGAAAATATTGCTAATCGATGCTGACCCACAAGGTAATTCATCTTCTGGTTTAGGATTCGACGTACAACAGTTGGGGGACGCTACAATCTACGAATGTTTAATAAATGGACTCACAGCTGACAAAGCGATATTAAAAACTGAGATTGATGGCTTATCACTCTTACCATCTAATATCAATTTAGTTGGTGCAGAGGTTGATATGATGAATTTACCTGATCGTGAGAAAATCATGAAGAAGGTTTTAGATTCTATAAAAGATCAATATGATTATATCATTATTGACTGCTCCCCTTCATTAGGATTGATAACAGTAAACTCTCTTACTGCTGCTGACTCTGTAATGATTCCTGTTCAGTGTGAATATTTTGCATTAGAAGGCTTAGGAAAGTTACTAAGTACAATCAAATTAATTCAGAAACGTCTGAATACGGAATTAGAAATTGAAGGCTTTGTACTGACCATGTATGACACGCGTTTAAGTTTGTCTAATCAGGTGGTGGACGAAGTTAGAAAAAACTTCAAAGAGATGGCATTTAAAAGTATCATCAATCGAAATACTAAATTAGCAGAAGCTCCTGGATTTGGACAACCAGCTATTTTGTATGATGCAAATAGTAAAGGATCAAAAGATTATATGCTTTTAGCACTAGAGTTGATAGAAAGAAACCAAGAATAAAAATAACTAACGATTAGGGATAAAATATATCTCAGCACAAATCGAAAAAGAATTATGTCAAAAAAGAATGTATTAGGACGAGGATTAGGTGCTCTACTTGCCGATGCTGTTGAAGAGCCAGTAAGAGAGAATGTCGTGATTTCGACTATTCAAGAATTAAATTTGGCAGATATACATCCGAACCCTTTTCAACCCCGAACAGAGTTTGCTGTAGAAGCATTAAATGAATTAGCAACTTCGATTCGATCCATAGGCATTGTTCAACCTATCACTGTTCGCATTATAGACAATGGTAGGTATGAAATTATTGCAGGAGAACGCCGTTATCGTGCCTCAAAACTAGCCGGATTAACCAGTGTTCCTGCCTATATTCGAAAAACAGATGATGATAATTTACTCGAGCTCGCATTAATTGAGAATATACAACGAGAAGATTTAAATGCTATAGAGGTGGCTATCAGTTACCAGCGATTAATTGACGAATGTCAACTAACACAAGATGGTTTAAGCGAAAGAGTTGGCAAGAAAAGAGCTACCATAGCTAATTATCTTAGATTATTGAAGCTACCTGCTCAAATTCAATTGGCAGTTCGGGACAAAAAGATCTCTATGGGACATGCCCGTGCTATCCTTGGTGTGGATGATACAGACACGCAACTGATGATTTTTGAACAGATATTGAAATATGAATTTTCTGTTCGTAAGGTAGAGGAAGTGGTTCGAGAAATTGTCAATCCACAAGCCCAAGAAGAAGTCGTAGTGGATGAAGTTCAAGAAAAACCTGTAAAAAGTAATGAAATAGGAGCTTATATTGAATTACAGAAACACTTAATGCGTCGATTTAATACCAAAGTAGAGCTTAAACGCAATGAAAATGGTAGAGGAAAAATTATTATAGCCTTTAAATCAGACTCTGAATTAGAAAATATTGTTGAGCTATTGGATAAAATTGAATGAGAAAAGTAGTTATATTCATTTCGATACTATTGTGCTGGTTTAAAAGTCAAGCTTTTGAATGGGATAGAGATTCTATACAACCTCAAGTATATAATGATTCTATACTTTTGATCAATCAAAGCCTAAAAAAGCCTCATTCTCCACACAAAGCAACTGTCATGGCAATGATTCTTCCTGGCTCTGGGCAGATTTATAATGACCAATGGTGGAAAGTACCTATTTTGTATGCTGGAATAGCAGCCGATATGTACGGTATTATTTGGAATCAAAACCGATATGTTGATTATCGTGATGCTTATGTGGAGTGGTTACAGTATACAACAGCTTTAACAGAGAATCCTGACACTCCTTACCCAACAAACCCAGCTTGGGATAAGATAAATAAAAGTTTTGATGTAGAGACCGACCCTTATTTGCAAACAGAAGCAGGTAAAAAATGGTTTGAAACCACATTGAACAACCGGAAAACGTCCTTTAAACGCAATCGAGATTTATGCTATATCCTTATGGCAGTGATCTATGCTGTTAATATTATAGACGCAACGGTATATGCTCACTTCTATGACTTTGAAATAGATGATGATTTGAGCCTTAATTTGCAACCAAGCACATCCTACAGTCCAATCAGTGGAGGAACGGTTGGATTAACCCTAACTTTTAATTTTTAGAAACAAGTAATATATTACAATGACACGTTTATTTCTATTAATCATTTCTGCCATCACTTTTAGTGCCGTCCAAGGAAGCAACATAACAACTAAAGATTCTTTAGATCCTATTCCGCAATCATTTATTGATCAAACAGATCGATATTATACGGAGTGGTTTAACAATAAACAAGATAGCATTCGCTACGTAGACTCTGCTTATATCACCTCATCATTAAATCAAGTTGCTCCTTGTAGCGATTCACTTTATCAACTTCGCATTGATTCTATACAATCAGGAGTTCCTTTATCATACAATAGCATCGTACGTGGCTATATTGAAATGTACACAAAAAGGCGACGTCTTCAAGTGGCTAATATGTTAGGATTAGCAGAACACTATTTTCCCATTTTTGAAGAGGCTTTGGATGCAGAATGTATGCCTTTAGAGATAAAATATTTGGCAATAGTTGAGAGTGCTTTAAATCCTAAGGCATTATCACATGCTGGAGCATCTGGATTGTGGCAATTCATGTACTCTACAGGAAAAATGTATAAATTAGAAGTAAACTCATTTATAGATCAACGTAGAGATCCTCAACTATCAGCAAAAGCTGCCGCAAAATATCTGAACGATTTATATGGAATGTATGAGGATTGGATTCTAGCTCTAGCAGCTTACAACTGTGGACCAGGGAATGTAAATAAAGCCATTCGTCGTTCTGGAGGGAAAAGAAATTATTGGGATATTTATTATTATTTACCCAAGGAAACTCGTGGATATGTACCTGCTTTTATAGCAGCAACGTATGCATTTAACTACCATGAGGAACATGGTATTTATGCTACTACTGTAAATCTACCAACAATGTGTGATACTATCATGCTTAACGAAGCTGTACATTTTGATCAAATTGCTGCAAAGCTAGATATATCTATAGAAGATTTACGAAATTTGAATCCTCAATACAAAGTGGATGTTATTCCTGCAGGTCACGGTAAATCATATGCCTTAAACATTCCATACAATCATGTCAATGGTTTTATAGATAATCAAGACTCTATCTTTGCCTATAACCGTTCAAAATATTTTGACGATAGTCACCGTTCTGCTGATCCGAATAACAGGATCAAGGTTAATGCCCCTGCATTAGGAACGGATGGACGCACTCGTTTAGTATACACTGTAAAAAGCAATGATGTACCTGGAACAATTGCTGAGAAATTCAAGATTCGTTTATCCGATTTAAGATATTGGAATAATCTAAATAGCCGAATGACTGTTAGATTAGGACAGAAATTAGTCGTTTATGTAACACCGCAAACAGCGACACAATATAAAAACAACACTCAATATGCAGGCAAAGTAGCACCTAAAGTAGCTGCTCCCAAGGTTGAAAGCATTGATGGTGAATTTATATCTTATACTGTCAGAAAAGGAGAAAATCTTTGGGTGATTGCTAAAAAATATCCTGGAGTATCCAATACCGATATTATGAAATGGAATGGCTTAAGTAGTCGTGATGTCAGAAAGATCAAACCAGGACATAAATTAAAGATTAAAATCTAG
>CAMRAP010000074.1 GCA_947039985.1 uncultured Odoribacter sp. | reverse complement strand
CTCCTCCTATGTAAGCCCCAATACATTCGCATTTCCCTCTTTGCTGGGTCTTGCCTACCCATTTCTGCTGATTAGCAATATAATACTACTCTTTTATTGGATTATACGTTGGCACAAAATGACATGGGCAGTACTGATTGTTACTTTATTGGGACTTCCTACTTTTTCCACTTATTATGGAACAAACAAGAACCAAGAGCACAAACAAGATGCAGATATCTCACTTTTATCCTATAATGTTCGCTACTTTGACATATACAATTGGTCGAAACAAAAAGATACGAAAAAGGATCTACTAAAATACCTCGCAAATTTCTCTGGAAATATCATCTGTTTGCAAGAGTTTGCTTTAAAGGAGCACACAAAAGAGGAGAAGCAGATTATTCAAGAATTAAAATCTTTTTCCCACCATTATATCTATAAAGATATGGCTATTTTTTCTCGCTTACCCATCATAAACAAAGGAGGTATTCCTTTTGAGGATAAATATTCCAGCACTTGTATGTATTGCGATATCAAAATAGCCCAAGACACATTTCGCTTATATAATGTGCATTTAGAATCCTATAAATTTAGCAAAAAAGAGAGGCAATTTATGAAAGAAATCAGCCAAGGAGTCACATCAAACAACCTCTCTGGCAGTACGAAACACTTAATAGGACGCCTAACAACTGCAAATAAAAGCAGAGCAAATCAAGCAGCACTAATTAAGAAACACACAGAACAGTCTCCACATAAATTTATCATATGCGGTGATTTCAACGACACCCCACTATCTTATACATACAAAACGATAAAAAAAGGATTACAAGACTCCTTTATAAAAAAAGGCCGCGGGATAGGGAATACTTATATTGGAGAATTTCCATCATTCAGAATAGACTACATTTTACACACCACTGATTTTGAGACAACTAACTACACAAAAGATCCCATACTACTATCTGATCACTACCCTATATGGGGGGAGTTTAGAATCAAAAACTAAAGAATAAAGCAAAAGCATCACGCACTCAGCAAATAGAACACTCAGACTAGAACTTAAACTTTGTAAAGTTTACAAAGTTTGTTCTTGAAAGTCAACTCAATAATAAAACTTTCTATTAACTTTATACTCCTTATATTAAGCATATCTTATTGTATCTTGTATGGAAGAAGCAGATAAAAAACTGACACAAAAAATAAGTCCCTATAAAATTATATATCCAATCCTTATTGGCTTGGCAGTTGTATCATATATGCTTTACAAAGAGTTTGATATGACTGCTTTTCAACAAATAACTTTTACTTGGAACTCTGTTTTATGGCTTTCTGTAGCCTTGATATGCATGTTTGTTCGAGACCTCGGATATGTGATTCGTATCAAAATATTATCGGGAGAACGTTTAGGCTGGATTCAATCCATTCGCATTATTTTCCTTTGGGAATTCACTTCTGCTGTAACTCCATCCGCAATTGGAGGAACTAGTTTAGCCATCCTATTTGTAAACAAAGAGGGTATTAAAGTGGGCAGAAGTTCTGCAATGGTGATGGCAACATCCTTTTTAGATGAGTTGTATTTTATATTCATGTTCCCTATTATTCTACTTTGCGTTAGTCAAAGTGACCTATGGAATATGCCAGGAGTAAATAAAGGAATCAGTACTAGTCTGGTTTGGTTTGCTGTTGGAGGATATTCTATCAAATTGCTATACCTAATCATCTTAAGCTATGGCTTGTTCAAAAATCCTAGAGGTTTAAAATACCTTCTACTACAATGTTTTAAATTTAGATTATTACGCAAATGGCGTTATAGTGCTCATGAAGCAGGTTCAGATCTAGTCAGAAATTCGTATGAATTACGACACATGCCATTTTTATTTTGGCTAAAAACATTTGGAGCAACATTCCTCTCGTGGACAGCTCGTTATTGGGTTGTAAATGCTATTTTAATGGCATTTTGGGCAACAAGCTACAATTGGGGCACTCAATTTCTCATCTTTGCACGACAGCTAGTGATGTGGATTATGATGCTTGTCAGTCCAACACCTGGTGGAAGTGGATTTGCAGAATTTGTATTTACAGAGTATTTAGGGGAGTTTCTACCAGGAGCAAGTGTTGCTATTGCAATTGCTATCCTTTGGAGAATAATTACTTACTATCCTTATCTATTTATTGGAGTATTTATTGTTCCCAAATGGATTACTAGAAACTTTAAAAGTCCTTCTAAAAAGAAAACAGCAGTATAATTTAAACACGGATAAATGACATGGGTGAATTCTTAAAAAAACCAGAATACCGGAAATTTAATTTAGCTCCTCGCTATTGGGACCCTAAGAAGGAAGCTAGAGAGGCTAGAGAAAAACGAGTAAAAGCAGAGCTAGGCATCCTAGATGATAACGAACAATATGTACCAAATATACAAGGACAATTTAGACGAGAATATAATACACGCGCAAATGCCCGTGCCAACACAGGAGCTGGATCTGGCAGAACGATTCGTTTGTTTATGATTCTAGTATTACTGTTTCTTGGAGCTTTTTATCTATTTGTTAAAAATCCTGAGGGACTTTTAAAATTATTTGGACTTTAATAGACTATCATTATTTTATGGATATTATTCACTTACTACCAGATTCAGTAGCCAACCAAATTGCAGCAGGAGAAGTGGTTCAACGCCCAGCTTCTGTGGTAAAAGAACTAATGGAAAATGCTATTGATGCTGGAGCAAAAGAGATACAGGTTGTACTTAAAAATGTAGGAAAAGCAAACATTCAAGTCATTGATAATGGGAAAGGTATGTCCCCCATGGATGCTAGAATGGCATTCGAAAGACACGCAACCTCAAAAATATCATCAGCACAAGACCTATTTAGTCTCAACACCTTAGGATTTCGAGGTGAAGCACTTCCATCCATCGCATCGGTTGCAGAGGTAGAACTAAAAACAAAACGAGCAGAGGATGAACTGGGTGTATCTATTTTTATTGCGGCTTCGGAGGTCAAAAAACAAGAAGCTATAAATAGTCCACAGGGCACTAATATCTCTGTTAAAAACCTATTTTATAATATCCCAGCAAGACGAAAGTTCTTAAAATCAGATACAACTGAACTCCGAAATATCACCACTGAATTCTTACGGGTTGCCCTAACCAATCCAAGCATCGCTTTTTCAGTGACGAACAATGGAAACAACATATATAATCTTCCTGCATCTATACTACGCCAACGGATTGTAGATATCTTTGGAAAATCGATGAACTCAAAGCTTATCCATATTGATTGTAAAACTGGATTAGTAGAAATTAAAGGTTTTATTTGCAATCCAAATCACACACGGAAAACCTATGGCGAACAGTTTTTCTTCGTAAACAACCGCTTTATGAAGCATCCATTCTTTCATAAAGCAATACTATCAGCCTATTCAGGATTACTCGGCAGTGATTGCATTCCCTCTTACTTTATATATATCACTGTCGATCCATCATTAATTGACATCAATATACACCCAACCAAAACAGAGGTGAAATTCCAAAATGAATCTGATTTTTTTCAAATCATAATGGCAGCAATTAAAGAATCATTGGGAAAGTTCAATATTACGCCTCCTTTGGATTTTGATACCGAAGATCGTTTCGACTATACGCCTCCACCAAAACAAGATCAAGGCGCTCCATTTATTCCTCGTGTCACATATACATCAGGATATAATCCTTTTAATTATACCTCAAAAATAACACCTGAGGATTCTGATTTTGAAAACTCCGCAACACCCTCTTCTTTTCAGAAAGAGAAAGTTCCAGCAAATTGGGACATTTTATTTGATGGATTGAAAGAAGAAAAAGAGGAGGCGGTGCAAACTAGCATCCCAGAAATGTCAGAATCTCTGAATCCACTACAACCCACAACAGCTTGCTATTTCCAAATAAAAGGCCGTTACATAGTTACCCCTATGCAAAGTGGACTAATGCTGATTGACCAAAAACGAGCACATGAACGTATATTGTTTGAAAAATATATACACACGCTGAATTCACAAAAAACAGCAGGCCAAAAAAATCTTTTTCCAGAAACCATAGAGCTTTCTGCATCTGATTTTATGCTAGTTGAAGAAATATTACCCGATTTAGAATACCTCGGATTTGAATTAAATGCATCTGAAAAAAATGGATATGCAATCCATGCAACACCACCTGAATTCTCCTATAATCATGCAAAAAAAATACTCACAGAGCTCATTGAACATTATAAAAATACAGAGGGAAGTGTTCGCCAGAAAATGCAAGAACGCATTGTGATAGCATTATCCAAAGCTTCAGCAATGAATTATAGCACCACTTTGACTTGCGAAGAGATGGGTGATATTGTAGAGAATCTTTTTGCTTGCAAAAGCCATAATTTTACTGCCGATGGGAAAACTATCATACATACAATCAATTACGAAGACGTAAACAGTTGGTTTAAATAAAATGAGTTTATAAACAAAATGACACATGCATTGTAATGGCAATAAACGTAGAGCATATCACTAAATTTTATGGCACACAAAAAGCAGTAGATGACATCAGTTTTTCTTTGCAAACAGGTGAGATATGTGGTTTCCTCGGTCCAAATGGAGCTGGTAAATCAACCCTTATGAAGATCATTACGGCTTGTATTACAGATTATACCGGAGAGCTTGATATTTGCGGAATTAATATGCGCCAACAAGCATTAAAAGCAAAAAAACGAATTGGCTATCTACCTGAACATAATCCGCTCTATCCCGATATGTATATTCGAGAATATTTAGAGCATATAGCACGCTTATATCATATCAAAAAACCGCTTCAAAGAGTGAATCAGATGATCGAACGCATAGGACTAACTCCCGAAGTACACAAAAAGATAGGTCAACTATCCAAGGGCTACCGACAAAGAGTAGGACTAGCACAAGCACTTATTCATGAGCCAGAAATACTGATACTGGATGAACCTATGACAGGTCTTGATCCAAATCAACTGGAAGAGATTCGAAGCCTCATCAGAGAAACAGGAAAAAATAAAACAATACTTCTCTCCACTCATATCATGCAAGAGGTAGAAGCACTTTGTGATAGAGTGATTATCATCAAGGAAGGAAAAATTGTTACTGATAAACCCATCCACGCTCTACAATCACTTTCCAAGCAACAGATGAATATTTACATCCGATTTGCTCCCTCTACAGATAGCACATGGCTAGCCCAAAGTACACTGTTTAAAACAACAAATAGATTATCTGACAACTATTGGCAGGTAAGTTCAAATAATAATAATGATCCACGAGTTGCCCTTTTTCAAGAGGCTGCAAGTCGTAATTGTCCAATCATTGAATTGAAAATGGAGGAATACAACCTAGAAGGGGTATTTAAAGAGTATACCCTATGAAAACATTTTTAGTTCGCTCACGTTAATTATATATGGAAACAAATGAAGCTTTAAAATACCATGAAAATGGTCGACCAGGAAAAATAGAGGTCATCCCAAGCAAGCCTTATAGCACTCAAGCTGATCTTTCACTAGCCTATTCGCCAGGGGTGGCTCAACCTTGCTTAGCTATTAAAGAAAATCAAGCTGATGTCTATCGCTATACAGCTAAAGGTAATTTAGTCGGTGTGATTTCTAATGGAACAGCAGTACTGGGACTTGGAGATATTGGTCCACTAGCCAGCAAGCCAGTCATGGAAGGCAAAGGACTATTATTTAAAATATTTGCAGATATTGACGTTTTCGATATAGAGGTAGATACCAAAAATATAGAAGAATTTATCCAAACTGTCAAAATGATCGCTCCCACTTTCGGAGGAATCAATTTAGAAGATATCAAAGCGCCAGAATGTTTTGAGATTGAACGTCGACTAAAAGAAGAACTTGACATTCCAGTGATGCATGATGATCAACATGGAACAGCAATTATTTCAGGAGCTGGCTTATTAAATGCCTTAGAACTGAATGGAAAGCATATAAAAGACATCCGTGTAGTAGTGAATGGAGCAGGAGCTGCTGCCATTTCTTGTGCCCGCTTTTATTTAAGCTTAGGAGTTAAAAAAGAGCATATTACGATGTGCGACAGTAAAGGAGTGATTTACCAAGAGAGGACAGACTTAAATGTTGAAAAACAAGAATTTGCAGCAACAACAAAACTACGAACATTAGCAGAAGCACTTGTCGATGCAGATCTATTTTTAGGATTGTCTACAGCGGATGTACTCAGCCCAAAGATGATACAAAGTATGGCAAAAGATCCAATCGTATTTGCTTTGGCTAACCCTAATCCTGAAATTAAGTACGAAGAGGCTATACTTTCCCGTCCAGACATTATTTTTGCTACTGGACGATCAGATTACCCCAACCAAATCAATAATGTATTGGGCTTTCCTTACATATTTCGAGGAGCTTTAGATGTACAAGCAACAAGTATTAATGAAGAGATGAAATTAGCAGCAGCTTATGCTATAGCCCAATTAACAAAGCAAGCTGTCCCAGAAAACGTAAAAATAGCCTATAAGGACTCAACTATCTCTTTCAACCGAAATTACATCGTCCCTAAACCTTTAGATCAACGATTAATCAGCCACGTAGCTCCAGCAGTTGCAAAAGCAGCTATTGAATCAGGAGTAGCCAAAAGAAATATTGAAGACTGGGATATCTATCGCAAAAATCTTGAAAAACGTGTAAAACGAGAAAAATAAAAAAGAGCCAGAGAAGGTATCCTATTTCATAGGTATTTTCTCTACTCGCATCTGGTGTCTCCCTCCTTCAAATTCTGTTTCTAGAAAACGTTCTACGATTTCTTGTGCTTCCTCGTAAGGGATAAAACGAGAGGGAAGGCAACATACATTCGCATTATTATGAAGACGAGCTAACCAAGCAAGTTCAACAGTCCAACAAAGAGCACCGCGAACACCTTGATGCTTATTTACGGTCATACAGACTCCATTTCCACTTCCGCAAAGTACAATACCACAATCAACTACTCCTGTCTCAACAGCAGTAGCCAATGGATGTGCAACGTCTGGATAATCCATGCTTTCTGCAGAATCTGCTCCAAAATCTTTTATTTCATGACCTTGTTTAGAAAGAAATTCAACAAGTTTGATTTTAAATTCATAACCAGCATGGTCGCAAGCAATAGCTATTTTCATGTTTGTGTTCAGTTAAATTTTACTAGCACAAAGGTAAATAAAAAGCGGGAATTCTTCAAATCCCCGCTCCTATTTATAGTGTCTATAAATTCATCATAAGATCAATTTATACCCTTTTCCATGAACATTGATAATTTCAACTGTTGGATCTTTCTTCAAATGCTTACGTAATTTTGTGATATACACATCCATACTTCTTGCATTAAAATAGTTATCATCAGCCCAAATATTTTTAAGTGCGTAATTTCTTTCCAACACTTTATTTACATTCATACATAATAACTTCAACAATTCAGACTCCTTAGTTGTCAATTTCTGATCTTCTTCTCCATCAAACAAAATCTGTTTTTTAGAATTAAAAGTCAGCTTACCTATTTTAAATATTTCTTGTTCATCTTCAGGCTTTAAACCAGTTGAACGACGCAATACAGCTTCAATTCTTAATAGCAACTCTTCCATACTAAATGGCTTGCTCATATAATCATCAGCACCTAATTTAAGTCCTTCCAATACATCTTCTTTCATACTTTTAGCAGTCAAGAAAATAATAGGAATTTCGCTATTGATTTGACGAATCTCCTTTGCTAAAGTAAAACCATCTTTTTTAGGCATCATAACATCCAAGATACAGATATCAAAAGGCTGATTAAGAAATGTCTCGTAAGCAATTTCTCCATCTTCACACAAAATAGTATCAAAGTTTTTTGCTCTTAAATACTCTTTCAAAAGCATACCAAGGTTGGTATCGTCTTCTGCTAATAAAATTTTTATTTTCTCTTCCATCATAAATTATTTAGTTTTTAATTGAATTCTTTATAAAATATACGTTGTTAAAAAAGTAAAGTTCTCTTTATTTTATCTTTTTTTATAGCCAAAGGTAAAA
>CAMRAP010000073.1 GCA_947039985.1 uncultured Odoribacter sp. | reverse complement strand
ATATACAATCAAGGTGTAGCTGAAAAATTAGCAACATACTTTATGCAGGATTTGGAGGCTAGCTCTTTGGCTGATATTCAGGATTGGAAGTTACGTAATAAGCGAGAAAGAGTGCGTGAGTCGGTGGCAAGATTGTTTGCACCTGTTTTGTAGAGTGGTGATTTTGTAGACCTTTTTTCGGTCAAATGAGTAAAGATCGAGTTGGAAAATGTATGTTCAATGAATAATTTAATGGTGGATTTATGTATAGTAAAGATATTGCAGAGGTTTTAATGCTGACTTTAATAGATCTCAAAGATTTTGAGATAAGTGAAGTTAGTGTAGATAGTCGTTCGGTAAATAGACCCGAAAAGACTCTGTTTTTTGCTTTAAAAGGGGTGAATCATAATGGGCATAATTATGTAGAAGGATTATATAATCAAGGTGTTCGTAATTTTGTGGTGAGTGAAATGCGGGATGAATATTTCAGTTTAGATCAGGCTAATTTTTATGTTGTCTCCGATGTACTTAGTGCTTTGCAGCAATTGGCAAAGTGGTGGCGTGAATCTTTTAGGGCAGAGGTTGTTGCTGTTTCTGGGAGTAATGGAAAAACAGTAGTAAAAGAGTGGTTATATCAACTACTTTCAAATGAATCTGATATATATCGTAGTCCTCGAAGTTATAATTCACAAATTGGGGTTCCCTTGTCCTTATTAGGTATGAATAAAAAGACTGAGGTGGCTATTATTGAAGCAGGAATATCTTTGCCTAGCGAAATGTTGAAGTTGCAAAAGATGATACAGCCTAATACAGCTATATTCACTCATCTAGGGGATGCTCATGGAGAGAATTTTCGATCACCTCAGCACAAATTGGAAGAGAAGGCATTACTTTTTAAAGATTGTGACTGCATTATTGGTCGTGAAGGAGAGGCTTTAGATTATATTCTTTCTGTTGCAAAAAAACAGGTGCAAAAAATGATTTGGGGAGTTGGCAGAATGGCAAATGTCCAAATTATTTCAGAAGAGATAGTTGGTAAACAGCGTAATATAACCCTTAGATACCAAAATGAGGAGATAGACTTCTCCCTTCCTTTTATAGATGAAGCTTCCTTTGAAAATGGGATGAATGCAGTTTGTTTCCTTTTAAAGCGTGAGTGTAATGCATCAGATATTACTGAAGCTATAAAAGGTTTACAAGCAGTTGCCATGCGAATGGAGATAAAAGATGGAATCAATCATTGTGTATTGATTAATGACTATTATAATTCAGATGCTGCTTCCTTTCATTTAGCATTGAATACTTTATCTATGCAGGATATAGGAAAGGAAAAGGTGGTTATATTATCTGATTTTGTAGGTACAGGGAAAGAGGAAAGGAATTTATACCAAGATGTAGCCATGTTGTTGCATAGAGAAAAAGTTTCTGTTTTTATTGGAATAGGTGAAAAGATAAACAAATACAGGTCTTATTTTTTAGTAAAAGATTGTCGTTTTTATAAGGATACCGATAGCTTTCTGAATCAAGAAAATCGAAATAATTTTAGAGATCAAGTAATTTTGATTAAGGGGGCTAGAAAATTTCGTTTTGAGTATATAGCTAGTTTTTTACAGAAGCAGTCGCACTCGACTATATTGGAGGTGGATATGAATGCGATGGTGCATAATTTGAAATATTTTCGCTCTCTTATACCACCGCAGACTAGAATTTCTGTGATGGTAAAAGCTTTTTCGTATGGGAGTGGAGCAGGTGAGGTGGCTCGTTTATTGCAATATCATGGTGTGAACTATTTAATGGTAGCATTTGCAGACGAGGGTGTAGAATTGAGAGCAGCAGGTATTACTATTCCGATAGCTGTGATGAATCCTGAACCAGAAACTTTTGACAATATGATAGAGTTTAATTTAGAGCCTGAAATATACTCTATGGAGCTTTTGGAAGCTTTTAATAAGGCGGTATCTAAGCATGGAATTGAAAATTATCCTGTTCATTTAAAAGTGAATACTGGGATGAATCGTTCGGGTTTAGATATGGAAGAACTAACCCTATTTATTCATTTTTTTAAGCAGAAGCGGGGAGTTATGATTCGTTCTATCTTCTCACATCTTGCAGCTAGTGATGATAGTGCACATACTGCTTATACCTTATTCCAAATTGAACAGTTTACTGAAATGGCTGAAAAAGTGCAAGTGAATTTTGATTATCATATTTTTCGGCATATATTAAATTCTGCAGGAATAGAGCGTTTTGGACAGTATGCTTTTGATATGGTGCGTTTGGGTATAGGATTGCATGGAATTAGCACAGTATCGGCTCCATTGATACCTGTAAGTTCGTTTAAAACCTATATAGCTTCTATTCGTAATGTTAAACTTGAAGAAACTGTGGGGTATGGGCGTAAAGGTGTTTTAAATAGAAATTCTCGTATTGCTGTTATTCCAGTTGGATATGCTGATGGACTTAATCGTCATCTCAGTTGTGGAGTGGGAGAGATGATGGTAAAAGGAAAGCGTGTATCTATTGTAGGAAATATCTGTATGGATGCTTGTATGCTTGATATTACAGATACTGATGCTCAAGTGGGTGATGAAGTAGAAATTTTTGGCAAGCATATCTCTGTTTTGGAGATTGCAGACAAATTATCGACTATCTCTTATGAAATACTAACTAGTGTGTCGCATAGAGTTAAGCGAGTTTATTTTATAGAGTAATCTCTCCATAAATTATTTAGATCTTATTGTCTATCATATTTTTTTTGAAAATACAATAAAATTGTATGGTAAAATAATTTGTAAGCGAGATTTATTATGCCTTTAGATAGGTTTATGCTATATTTTTTGATTTCCACCCAAACCGTCACGTGCTGAACGACATGCGTGGTGGTGTGGAAGGTCGGTGATGGAACTAATCCATCACCGACCTTCCGATTATACAGTACAGTAATCAAAAGGGTTCAACTACTTTATTGCCGCTTTGATAATCTCTGGTATCTCTATCTGGTCACACTTTATAGATTTTATTTTTTCAACTCCTTTGGGAGTGATTTGTAATAGAGTTAATCGCCTATCATTTTCATCTATATACCTACTCATTAAACCTTTACTTTCAATTAATTTAATTAATTTAGAGGTATTCGGACCACTTAAATTCAAGCTACTAGCTATTTCTCCAGAAGTAATTCTATCGGAATCTTTCAAGCAACACAGCAACATTCCTTCATTTAGAGAGAGATTATATTTTTTCTCAAAGTAGTTCTCAAAATCATATATCGCTCGGTAGAGATCTCTTATTTTGCACAAAGATTCCATTCTTAATATAGTATTAAATAAATAAATTAATATTTGATTCGTCTGCCCTTTCCATATAGGTGGCAACGCCTCCAATGGTAACTTCATCAAAAAGTTCTTCCTTTTGAATCCCCATCATATCCATTGTCATTTGGCAAGCAATGATTTCAACGCCTTGTTGCATAGCTTGAGAACATAGACTCTCTAGCGAGTCAATACCTTTGTTTTTCATCATATAACGCATCATTTTACTACCCATTCCGAAGAAATTCATCTTTGATAGGGATAGTTCTTTAGAGCTTGACGGTAACATAAACGAGAACATTTTACCAAATACATCTTTTACTACCTGTGGTTTCTTTGCTTTTTTTATCACATTTAATCCCCAGAAGGTACAGAAAACAGTCACTTTTTGACCCGTTGCAGCAGCTCCATTAGCCAAAACAAATGTAGCTAATGCTTTGTCTAAATCATTACTGAACAGGATAAAAGTTTTTCCTTTTGCATTTTGGGGTGAAAGCACTTCACATACAGCCCCTCCTTTTTCAATAACAACTGTATATTTACCTCCAGTAGATGTGTTTGAAACAAGCATATTAGCTGTAGATTTACACCAAGCTTTTGTATCACGAGCAAAACCAGCATCGGTTGACACAATTTCCAAACGTTCGCCCTCCGCAAGGGTATCCATTGATTGTTTTACTTTTAAAATTGGTCCAGGACATTGCAATCCACAAGCATCCACACGTATTGTTTTTCGTTCTTCATTCATTGTTTTGTTTTCTGTATTGTTAGCTTGTAAACTACTGTTTTTAATTTTCTGACTAGACAAGTTATATGTCTTCAAGCCACCAGATAGGTTTCTACATCTCTTAAATCCTCTTTGCATAAGAATTCTTTGTGCTAAATAGCCTCTCTGTCCAATACCACAAACTAGAATAATCTCTTTGTCTTTAGGTATTTCTAAAAGTCTAGCTCGAATATCATCCAATGGGATATTAATAGCACCTTTCAATGAGCCAAATGAAAACTCGTCTGCTGTTCGCACATCAATTACGCATGCTGTATTTAGGTCTAAACTAGACACTTCCCTCCAAGTCAATATAGGCATTACTCCACTTTTGACATTATTTGCCACATATCCAGCAATAGCAATAGGATCTTTTGCAGAGGAAAATGGGGGAGCATAAGCATGCTCTAATTGCATTAAATCAGTAATCGTTCCACCTTGTTTAATAAGAAGTGCTAACTGATCTATCCGCTTGTCAACACCATCGTAGCCTACAATTTGACCTCCATAAATCTTACCACTCTTTGCATCAAAGGTTAATTTGACACTTAGTGGCAAGGCATCAGGATAGTAAGATGCATGTGAATTAGAGTGTGTTGTAGATGATAAATACTCAATGCCTAATTGCTGTAATCGTTTGGCTGCAAGTCCAGTAGTGGCAACTGTCATATCAAATACTTTAGCAATGGCTGTTCCAATTGCTCCTTCATATTTTGTTGTATTACCAAACACCATATTATCAGCAACTATACGTCCTTGACGATTGGCTGGATTCGCTAAATAATTTAACCAGGGTTTAGTTGTCAGTGGATGTGGAAATTCAATGGCATCCCCCACAGCATATATATCCTTTTGAGAGGTTTGTAAATACTCATCAACATAAATACCGCCACTCTCTCCAATCCGAATATTAGACGATTTAGCCAGTTCAGTAGCAGGTCTGACACCAATAGAAAGGATGACAATATCAGCAGGAATACGTTTCCCACTTTTAAAAATCACCTGAATACCATCATCTGTTTTCTCAAAACTCTCTACACTTTCGCCTAAAAACAGGTTTATATTCTTTTGACTCAAGTGTTCATGTATATGCGAGGCTATGGAGAAATCAACGGGAGCCATAACCTGATTACCCATCTCTACAATAGAAACATTTGCACCTAAACTATGTATATTTTCTGCCATCTCCAGACCGATAAATCCAGCACCTACAATAACAGCATTTTTGATCTGCTTTTCAGTAATATAAGTCTTGATTTGATCTGTATCCACAACATTTCTAAGGGTGAAAATACCTTCGTTATCAATGCCTTTTAGGGGAGGTAAAATAGGAGTCGCACCTGGTGACAGTAGCAGTTTATCGTAAGATTCAGTATAAATCTCAGCTGTAGCTTTTCGAATATCCACTGTTTTGGTGTCTGTATTTATACTGATCACTTCATTTTCTGTTCTTACATCTATGGCAAATCGTTTACCGAAAGCCTCAGGAGTTTGAACAAATAGTTTCTCTCGCTCTTGTATAACTCCCCCTATGTAGTAGGGGAGTCCACAATTGGCATAAGAGATATATTGCCCTTTTTCTACTAAAATGATTTCAGCATGCTCATCGGCACGTCTGATTCTTGCTGCGGCTGTTGCTCCACCAGCAACTCCTCCAATTATTAAATACTTCATATTGTTTGATTCGTTTGTTGTTTCTATTTGCAATACTTTCCATTGGAAAACATTGCAAATGTAAAACAAATTATCAATACAGCAAATTATCTGTGAATTATAATCTGCTAATTTTATTTATTCGTTTTTAGTGCATAGATATGCATAGGTAATTGATTTAGTACTATCTTTGTTGTCATAAACTATTTACGGAGTAATCTGATTTTATATATGGCGAAAAAGCATATGCTCAAATTTATAATTCCCTCTTTTATTGGTATCTCTCTCTTTATGTTTCCAGTACCTTACAATGGGGAGATGACGATACCCATTGCTATCTTTTCTAAGAACTTATTGAATATTTTAACTCCAATATCAGAATATCTTATTTTAGGAGTGGTGCTTCTGTCCGTACTTATGACTCTTGTCACATATTTATGCAAACCTAGAGTGATTATAGAGAATACATACCTGAAATCTATATTTAAGCCAGCTATATTGTGGGTGATTATTCGTGTTGTTGCAGCTGCTTTTGTATTGATGATATTTGGGAAGATAGGACCTGAGGTGATTTGGGGAGAGAAAACAGGTGGACTTGTTACAGCTTCCTTACTACCAATTCTTCTGTCTGTATTCCTTCTTGCTGGTCTATTTCTACCACTTTTGCTTAATTTTGGTCTACTTGAATTTGTGGGGTACTCTTGACAAAAATCATGCGTCCTATTTTTAAATTGCCTGGTCGCTCCTCTATTGATTGTGTTGCTTCGTGGTTAGGGGATGGGACTATTGGTGTTTTACTTAGTAGCAAGCAGTTTGAACAAGGTTTTTACACCGAGAAAGAAGCCGCTATTATTGGAACTACCTTTTCGGCTGTATCCATCACCTTTAGTCTTGTAGTCATTGAAACAGTGGGACTAGGGCATATGTTTATACCATTCTATCTAACAGTCTCTGTTGCTGGTCTTGTGGCAGCTATTATCACTCCTCGTATACCTCCACTTTCACGCAAAAAGGATAGTTATTATCGTGGTTTAGAGGGTAGGGATGTAAAGATTATACCACCGGGATATACCATTTTTAGTTGGGGAGTAAATCAGGCTTTAAATCGTGCAAAACAAAATACCTCTGTAACTACTTTTTTAAAAGAGGGCATACAAAATGTAATTGATATGTGGTTGGGAGTTGTGCCCGTAGTCTTAGCTATTGGGACGTTAGCTTTGATGCTTGCAGAGTATACGCCCATCTTTCAATGGTTGGGTATGCCTTTTATTCCTCTTTTAGAATTGCTTCAATTGCCTGAGGCAAAGGCAGCATCTCAAACTATACTTGTGGGGTTTTCTGATATGTTTATACCTTCCATAATAGCCTCTGCAACTATTACTGCACCCATTACAAAATTCACAATAGCAGCCCTTTCAGTGACTCAACTGATCTATATGGCAGAGGTTGGAGGTTTACTCTTAGGTTCTAAAATCCCCGTATCTATAGGTGATTTGGTTATTATCTTTTTGGAAAGAACTTTAATCACATTGCCGATTATTGCATTGATTGCGCATCTGTTGTTTTAGGATATATTACCATATCTCAGTAATACTCTGAAATAAAAGAGAGTATTGTTTTGTTACTTAGTGAAAAAAGTATATATTGCAAAATAATGTTTAAATTCAGTAAGATTATGAAAGTCATATATGTAATTTTAGCTCTTTGTTTCACGCTTGATCTGCTAGCACAGGAGTCAATAACTTTTAAAGTAGAAGACTTGTCAAAACCAAACAAAATACTTCCAGAGAAAGAGACGGATGAAATATTGAAAAAACTGATTAACAATAGAGTTGATAGTGATCAATATATATGGTTTTAAGGAAGCTATATATGCTCAAAGTGAGCTCCCTGATAAACTTGTAAGTTACAATTATAACTCTTTTTTCAGGGGTATGTATAATGCTTATGCAACTCATCGTCCATTTACACTCTCTCCAGATATGCTATGGTTGCTAATAGGTCAAGGATTTGCACATCATATCAATGCAAATCCAGAGAGATTACGAGATCAATTTGTAGCCCATAAAGGTAAAAAAATATTAGTGATAAATGCTGATAACTCTCCGTCTAAATGCGACTGGGAACCTATGATTGCTGATTTTTTAGAACTTGTAAGGAAGAATACAAAGGGGGATATTGTAGAGATCTTAGAGTGTGATTTCTCTACGACGACGCAAATTGAAAAAATAGCATCTCAGGCAACAATTATGAACTCAATGCAGCAGTACTTTGAATATATAGCAATTCGTTTAATTTGTGGCATTCCAGAAGTAACTCTATTGGGAACTACAGAGGATTGGGAGAGAGTATTAAAGAGAACTAAAATACTTGCTCAATACGATTTAGGTTGGTGGACAAAGGAGATGATTCCAGTACTCAAAAAAAATATTAAAACTACAAAGGTGAGTAATAATAGTGAAATAGATACAGTTTTTTGGCGGAATATGTTTAAATATCACTCATTAAAGCAATATGGTAATCCTAAAGTAATGGATGGTTGGATAGTAAAATTTTTTCCATATAATCGAGATGGAGAAAGAAATAATTTAATAAATACTAAAGGAG
>CAMRAP010000072.1 GCA_947039985.1 uncultured Odoribacter sp. | reverse complement strand
TTTGAAAATTCCTGACCCCACAAATACTCCCTCAGAACCTAACTGCATCATTAAAGCTGCATCAGCAGGAGTTGCAATACCACCTGCAGCAAAATTCACTACCGGCAATTTACCATTTTCATGTACATCTTTGATTAACTCAAAAGGAGCACCAAATTCTTTTGCTAAACTCATTAACTCTTCTGGACATGCATTTTTTACTCGACGAATATCATCATTAATTTGACGCATATGTGTTACAGCCTCTACTACATTTCCTGTTCCAGCCTCACCTTTAGTACGAATCATCGCTGCACCTTCTCCAATACGACGTAATGCTTCTCCTAAATTACGAGCTCCACATACGAAAGGTACTTTAAAAGCCGTTTTGTCAACATGGTATAAATTATCAACAGGAGTCAATACTTCACTCTCATCAATAAAATCAATTCCTATTGCTTCCAATATTTGTGCTTCTACAAAATGACCAATTCTAACCTTTGCCATCACAGGTATTGACACCGCTTTCTGAATCTCTTTTATCATCTGTGGATCAGACATTCTAGCAACACCACCATCACGACGAATATCAGAAGGCACGCGTTCTAAAGCCATCACAGCACACGCTCCAGCAGCCTCTGCTATTATTGCTTGCTCTGCATTTACTACATCCATAATAACCCCACCTTTCAACATTTGAGCAAGATTCTTGTTTAATTCATATTTTTCTTTCATCTTATAAAAATTGATTAAATATATTTTATAATACCGTTTACGACCACAAATATATACATTTATCGCAACAATTTAAAATAGTTTTTTTTAAGATATTGATACAAGCATCACTATTTAAACAACACCAATATGAATCTTTTCAAATAAAATAGTTTTTAAATAATTTTGATTATATTTGCAACGTTTGCGATGCTTTATATTCATAGCAATCAGACAGTTTTTTTTATAATTAACATAAATAATCAACTAGGAATGATTACAAAAGAAATACTTGGACAAATGTCTGACAACAACGATGTTGTAAAATTCACCTTAACCAATAAATCAGGTGCAAAAGTAACTCTTATCAATTTAGGTGCAACTATTGATTCTATTCTAGTTCCCAATAAAAAAGGTGATTTAGTAGACGTAACTTTAGGATTTAAAGATTACAAAAACTACCTGAACGACGGAGCTGCATTGGGAAAAAGTGTTGGTCGATTTGCAAATCGAATCGCTTTAGGAAAATTTACGCTGGATAATAAGGTGTACAATCTAGCCATAAATAATGGTGTAAATCACTTACACGGAGGACCAACAGGATTTATGAATCGTATCTGGTCTAGCGAAGTGATCGCAAACGATGTAATATTCACCTATACGGCAGAGGATGGAGAAGAGGGCTACCCTGGCGAAATCACTGTTAGTGCTACATATAACTGGAGTGATGATAATGAACTTAAAGTTGTTTATAGCGCTATTGCTAAAGCAAAAACGATTGTCAATTTAACCAATCACGTATACTTTAATCTAAATGGTGAGAGCAGTGGTGATGTACATGCGCAAGAGTTAAAAGTGTATGCCAGTAAATATTTGCCAACTGACGACACACAAGTTCCAACAGGAGAGTTTGCAGCTGTTGCAGGTACACCGATGGATTTTACTGCTAGCAAAGCAATCGGTCAAGATATCGATGCTGATTTTGAAGCATTAAAAATAGGACATGGATATGACCATTGTTGGGTGTTAGATAATCAGACGATTGATTGTATGAAACCAGCAGCAGAGCTATACAGTAAAGAAAGTGGCATTTTACTAGAAGTTGCCACAACACAACCAGCAGCACAAGTATACACAGGAAACTGGCTAAGTGGCGCGGGTATTTCAAAAGCGGGAGCAGAACATCAAAATAGATATGGTGTAGCGATAGAGTGTCAAAACTTTCCTGATGCTCCAAACAAACCCAATTTCCCTAGTCCAATCCTAGAGGCTGGCGATAAATACGAAGAAAGTATTTGCTTTAAATTTTCAATTAAATAAATAAATCAATCAACATTATTTAAACTTATGACAACACAAACAAAACAATGGGGAGCCATTATTATTATGATTGCTCTTTTTGCGATGATTGCTTTCGTGACGAATTTATGCTCACCGATGGCTATTATTGTAAAGAATCAATTTGGTGCATCTGATCTTCTTGCTCAAGTAGGTAATTATGGAAACTTTATAGCATACCTTCTTATGGGTATTCCTTCGGGCATGCTTATTAAAAGAGTAGGGTATAAAAAGACAGCTTTATTAGCACTTATCGTAGGTATCGTCGGTATCGTAGTACAATGGATGAGTGGATGGAACGACATTCAGAGTTTCGGCGTTTATTTAGTGGGTGCATTCATCGCAGGTTTCTGTATGTGTATGCTTAATGCTGTAGTAAACCCTATGCTAAACACACTTGGTGGTGGTGGTAACAAAGGTAATCAACTCATACAGATAGGTGGAGTATTCAACAGTTCTGCTGCAGTAGCAGTTTATATCATCATGGGAGCTCTTATTGGAGATGCTGCAAAGGCTACAATTGCAGATATAACACCAGCTTTATTCATTGCCTTAGCTATCTTTATCATCGCATTTGTTGTGATTCTGTTTTCCAAAATTGAAGAACCAGAGCAACAAGTAGAAGCAACAACAACGAAAGACGAGCACAGTGCGTTTTCTTTTCGTCATTTTAAATTAGGTATTCTTGCTATTTTCCTTTATATGGGTATTGAAGTAGGTGTACCTGCTTATGCACTTCTATATTTAACAGCGAGCCCTATGGATGCCGTTCCTGGTCTTGGCATGGATGCAAGTATCGCAGGTCTTATCGTTGCCGTATATTGGTTGATGATGCTTGTTGGTCGTTTTGTAGGTGGCTCTATCGGAGGTAAAGTGTCTAGTAGAACGATGATTACAGTCGTTTCGTCTGCCAGTTTTATCCTAGTTACATTTGGTATGTTTGCTCCACAAGATATTATGGTAAGCGTACCGGGTATTGACTGGGGAAATTTATCCCTTATTTGGGCAGAAGTGCCTGTTGGAATTTTTGCTTTCCTTTTAGTAGGTCTTTGCACATCAGTAATGTGGGGAGGTATCTTTAATATGGCTGTAGAGGGTCTTGGAAAATATACTTCTATTGCTTCTGGAGCTTTCATGACTATGGTATTTGGTTGTGCCGTAATGCTTGCTATTCAAGCTTGGATTGCTGGTCTTACAGGTTCTTATCTTGTCAGTTATGTCGTTGTTTTACTCTGTGCAGCCTATCTATTGTTTTATGCATTGATTGGTTACAAGAATGTAAATAAAGATATAAAAACAGATTAATTTTTTAACAGGGGGGGCTTTTATAAGTCCCCATAACTCATACAAAAGATGAAAACAGAAGTAAGAGCAAAATTTGCAGAACTGTATGGAGAAGCAGGTTCTGTATACGCATCACCAGGACGTATCAATATCATTGGTGAGCACACAGACTACAATGGAGGTTTTGTACTTCCTGGAGCCATAGACAAAGGTATGGTTGCAGAGATTAAATTCAACGGAACAGACAAAGTGAGAGCCTTTGCATTAGACTTGAATGAGAGTTCTGAATTTGGATTAAACGAAGAAGATGCACCAACAGAAGGATGGGCAAAATATATTTTTGGTGTTTGCCGCGAATTAACAAAGAAAGGTGCAACGATCAAAGGATTTGACACTGCATTTGCTGGTGATGTACCTTTAGGTGCAGGAATGAGTTCTTCTGCAGCACTTGAAAGCACTTATGCTTTTGCTTTAAATGATATGCTTAGCTTAGATTTCGACTTGATGTCTCTTGCAAAAGTAGGACAAGCAACAGAGCACAATTACGTAGGTGTGAAGTGTGGTATCATGGATCAATTTGCTTCTTGCCATGGAAAAGCTGGATATTTAATGCGTTTGGATTGTAAAACAGGTGAATTTGCCTATGTTCCATTCGATCCAGAAAAATATGGATATAAAGTTGTATTAGTTGACACTTGCGTTAAGCATGAACTAGTTGACTCACCTTACAACCGTCGTCGCGAATCTTGCGAAAGAGCTGCTGCTGCAATCCGTAAAACACACCCTGAAGTAGAGTTTCTACGTGATGCAAAATTAGAGTGGTTAGAAGATGTGATTGGCGAAATTACGATGGAAGATTACTTCCGCGCTTACTATGCAATAGAAGAGGTTGACCGTCTTTTAACAGCTTGTTCGGCACTTGAAAAAGGCGACTATGAAACAGTTGGTAAGAAAATGTATGGTACACACAACGGCATGAGTATGTTGTATGAAGTGAGTTGTGCTGAGCTTGATTTTGTCAACCAAGTGGCTAAAGAGTGTGGCGTTACTGGTTCTCGCGTTATGGGCGGTGGATTTGGTGGTTGTACGATCAACATCGTAAAAGCTGATAAATACGATCACTTTATAGCTACAGTTCAAAAAGCATATAAAGAGAAGTACTGCATTGACTGCAAAATTTACCCTGTTGTTATTAGCGACGGTGCTCGTAAATTAGTATAATTTGTAGAATATTATCCATTAAAAAATCGCTTAGTACCTTAAGGTCTAAGCGATTTTTTTTACTGTCCGGTAAATCTCAAAATAATGTAATTGCTCCTTATTCTGGGAGCGCACCACAATTTCATCACTAGGTCAGTTAAAATCACTTACTTATTCTCGATCCCGATAAGCTCCTTTTTTAATGAGAGCTCGTTTGATTACTGATACATTTACTAAGGAACCTAAACCATATTTTTGCTGCATCATTAAAATTCTGTTCCGTTACATTCTCATCCGTGTAAAACCATAGCAACTTAGCACTGTTGGGAATTGTTATTGAAAAAGTGTTTGATCTATTTCTTTATCTTCGACGGAGAGAAGCTGTAAATATTTAAGACAACCTTTAAAACGTTTAATCAAGTGTTCTATGGTGAGCCTTGACTCCTCGAGCCACTACCCTTGCAAGTCATTCCCTAGGTGTGATTCACGCAGAAACAGAACAAAACGCCCCTTCATTTCGTTATAGTTAAGTATTAGAAATTCTAAGAAACAACTATATCGACCTTATGAAAATTCATACTATTATTTATTCTATCGCAGTGATTTTGGGAGTGACTGCGTGCGGACACAAAACTCCTAAAAGGGAGATGCCCAAACTGCATATCACGGTAACAGAGGTTTACAAAAAAGAAGAACCGACACGCATGCAATTCGTGGGACAGACTCATAGTCTTAATGACGTAAGTATCCAAGCCCGTGTTAGTGGATACCTGCTATCATCTCACTACGAACCCGGTATGCCAGTGAAGCAGGGGCAGTTGCTTTTTAAAATTGACCAAAATCAATTACTAGTAGAGACGACGAAGGCGCAAGCGGCATTGGCTTCGGCAAATTCAAAGCTGGTGGAGGCAGAGAACAATTATAAACGTTCGGTGCCATTAGCGCGAATGAATGCTATCAGTCAAAGTTCATTGGATCAAGCAACGGCTACATTAGCTTCTGCCAAAGCGAATTTACTGGCTGCTAAGGCTTCTTTGAGAAGTGCTAATTTGAATTTATCTTATACTAATATTCATGCTCCTATAGATGGAGTGATTGGGGTGATGAATGGTTCGGTTGGCGATTATGTAGGTGTAGGAACGGATGTTCCGATACTGAATACGATCTCTAATATCGACTCCATTTATGTGTATATCTCCATCCCAACCCCCAAGTATCTTGCTATTATAGAGCGTGACAGTCTGAACAGACCAATATATGACAATAAAGGTTTACTTACCGATATAGATATGATACTGGCAGATGACAGTTCTTATCCTTATAAAGGAGTGTATCAGTTTACGGAACGCGCAGTCAACAGTGAAACGGGAGCAGTGGTGATTCAAGTACTATTTCCTAATCCAGAGGGACAACTGAAACCAGGTCAGTATGTACGTGTAAATGCGAATGTCGGGGGTGGTAAAGGAGTGGTACTTGTGCCTCAGCGATCGGTTATGCAAAGTCAGGGGGTGAATAGTGTTTATATTGTTACTGACGATAGTACGGTGCACTACCGAGTTGTTAGACTGGGAGATACTTATGGAACGGTATGGGGTGTTTTAGAGGGAGTCCAAGCGGGTGAAATGGTAGTGACGGAAGGTTTGCAAAAGGTGCGTAGCCAGATGAAGATTGTACCTATTGTTGAGAGTTTGCAAGCAAGTCAAACAAAATAAGGGAGGGTATGAGTATGATTAATTTTTTTATACGCCGACCTATATTTGCAATGGTCATTTCAATCATCATCGTCATTCTGGGCATACTCTCAATTCGCTCACTACCCGTGGAGCAGTATCCAGATATCACTCCCCCCAACGTAGAGGTTTCAGCGGCATATCAAGGTGCTGATGCCCTAACAGTGGACGAGTCAGTAGCCACGCCCGTTGGACAGAGTATCATGGGAGTCAGTGATATGCTTTACATGAAAAGCACCAGTGCTAGCGATGGTTCGATGATGCTGAGTGCTACATTTTCCGTAGGATCTGACCCTGATATGTCAGCTATATTCACACAGAATCGAGTCGCCACGGCTACGCCAATGCTACCCTCGACAGTACGTCAGCAAGGCGTGACTACCGCCAAATCGATGAGTGGTTTTTTAGTTGTGTTTGCCCTACACAGTGATGGTCGTTATGATGATGATTTTTTGTCGAACTATGCTTACATCAATATCCAGAATGAGTTATTGAAGATCGACGGAGTTGGTAAGGTGCAGATATTGGGAGCAGGCAAATATTCTATGCGAATATGGATTAAGCCTAATGTGCTTGATTATCTAAACATTTCACTAGCAGATATCTCTTCTGCCATCGAATCGCAGAGCGGAGTTTTTCCAGCCGGGAAATTAGGAGGAGAACCTAGTGCGGAGGGGACGGAATTTACCTATACGGTGATTATGCCACCACAGATTAATGCTCCTGAGGAGTATGAGGATATTGTTATTCGTGCGCTTCCTGATGGCGGTCAGGTTCGCTTGGGGGATGTGGCAAGGGTGGAGCTAGGCAGCCAGATGTATGGTATTAGTTCTACTTTCTATAATAATCCTGCAACGATGATTGTTGTTTATCAGACACCGGGCAGTAATGCTATGTTGGTCGGTTCTTCGGTAAAAGCTAAGATGGCAGAGATGGCGCAGGATTTCAACGATGGTATAAGTTACAACACGGTGGTCGATTCCACTCAAGTTATTGAATCGGCAATCCAAGATATTATAACAACTTTGCTTATAGCATTGGTTTTGGTGATATTGATTATCTATCTTTTTATTCAAGATATTCGCGCTATGCTTGTACCTCTTGTGGCGATACCGGTGTCGCTGATTGGAGCATTTATGTTATTTCCGTTGTTTGGATTTTCGGTTAATATTTTCTCTATGTTGGGAGTGATTCTTGCCATAGGATTGGTGGTCGATGATGCGATTGTGGTGATTGAAGCGGTGCAGGTGAATCTTGCCAAAGGAATGAATCCGAAGGAGGCAACACGGGTGGCTATGAAATCTGTAGGACCACCTATCATAGCAACGACGGTGGTTTTGGCTGCGGTGTTTATTCCCGTGTCGTTCATCGGAGGGATTACGGGCGAGCTTTTTCAGCAGTTTGCCATTACAATTGCATTATCGGTGGTCATCTCTGCATTTAATGCGCTGACCCTATCACCAGCCTTGTGTTCTATGATATTAAAGAATAAGGAACGAGTCGGTAAGGGTTTTTTCGGTGCTTTCAACCGTTGGTTTGATCACCGACTCGAAGGTTTTCTGGGATTTAGTACTGTCATTGCTCGACATGGTGTAAGGGTTTTAGTGTTTATCGCTATTATCGTAGGAGCAACCTATGTGTCGTCACAATTTCTTCCCGAGGGCTTCCTTCCGCAGGAGGATCAAGGTTATCTGATGATAGGTGTGAACTTGCCAAATGCTGCATCGCTTGAACGAACGCAGGAGGTGATGAATGAGGTTGAGCAAATTGTTGCACGAATACCAGAGGTGAAGTATACGGGAGCTGTGTCGGGTTTTAATTTACTATCGGGAGTGTCTTCATCCAATAGTGGTTTATTATTTGTAACGCTAGTTGATTATAGTAAACGAAAGACTACGGCTATGGAGCTCGTTGACCAGCTGAACGGTGAGTTGTATTTTGCAATAAGCGGTGCACAGGCATTTGCTTTTCAATCGCCTGCCATTCCGGGCTTGGGAACTAGTTCGGGCGTGACGCTTATGGTGCAAGATCGGGGAGGAAATAGTATCAATTATTTAGCTCAACACACAGAGGATTTTAT
>CAMRAP010000071.1 GCA_947039985.1 uncultured Odoribacter sp. | reverse complement strand
TATTAAATGGCATGCCAAATAGTGTTGATTTTAAAGGAGCAACCACTGCATTGGTGCCATCAAAGCTACCAATAAATAAGTTTCCAGCAGCAATAGGCATCCCCAATAAGGCACCCCATCCACCAGTTGTACGTGTCACTAATCGAGCAGCTCTACCCCCCTCTATACCAGCAACATTTACGGTAGGAAAATCTTCTGGTTTTTTTGCCTGTCCAGAAATATTGTATCCTGAATTTCCAGATGCCCAAATATATTGCTTTGAATCAAATTCCGTTCCAGCAACCTTTTCAAAAAACACATGGTATTTCCCTCTGTTGTCTAACTCATAATTGTCAAATCTATAATCTATAGGCATTGAGAAGGTATCAATACTAATCATATATTTTTTCTTCCACTCTCCGCTTTCTGAAGTTACTGTATATTCTCTAGGTTCAGAAAAATCTTCAACATTGTCAGGATTTGGAAAAACGCTTGCCCCTGGTGTTACTTCTAAATCTAGCGCTAATTTTGTCAAATTAATACTTGATCTGGCTTGAATCATCACCCGATTATTTGTATAGACCATATTACCCATCACATTTTGGATCTCTTCAGCTAGATTTTCATCCAATACGATACAAGAAAGAATATCTGCTTCTGCATTTTTTGCCTCTTCCTGAATACAGGATACAAACAAGCATGCAAACAACAAATACAAATACATTTTTTTCATATACTATTTTTTTTATTTTATAAAATATCTTACATCAAATTCTATACCAATAGATTCTATGCTGTTGAGAATTATAACTATTGCATCAACGCTGGGGTTGTGTCTACCCATTTATATAATTTATCTCCTCTTCGAACTTTTTCAGCCACTTGAATGGAAAAAAGCACCCCTTTTTCAATCCTTTCAACCGCTTCTAGATCGACTCTCATTTCGGGAACAGTCAATTGAAGCGTGCCTGTAGTAGGTCCTTGAATCAATATCTCCTCGCCCACTTTTAGATCGAACGACTCTAATTTAAACTCTCCGACTTGTAGTTTTCCAAAATAGTTTGTCACCTTTCCTAGCAAGACTTTTTTCTTTTGAGCCTTCGAACCATACACCTCACTCCACTCTCCTAGTCGCTGACCAAGGTAGTATCCATCCCAAAAACCTCGATTAAAAACAGTAGACAAACGCTCCTTCCAGTGCGCTATTTTGTCTGCACTATATGTTGCATCCAAATAAGCGTCAAGGGCTTCACTATAGCATTCGCAAACCGTGCGAACATATTCTGCCGACCGAGCACGTCCTTCTATTTTAAAAACGCTTACGCCAGCATCGATCATTTTGTTCATAAATCCAATCGTACATAAATCTTTCGGTGACATGATATACTCATTATCAACCTCTAGTTCTATCCCGCTCTCTTTATCCACCACTGTATAAGCCCGGCGACAAATCTGCGTGCACGCACCTCGATTAGCAGAGGTTTTTTTCTCATGTAAGCTCAAATAACACTTCCCAGATACCGCCATACAGAGTGCACCGTGCGAGAACATCTCTATTTTGATCAATCCACCTCTCGGTCCTCTTAAATCGTCCGCTATAATTTGGCGATGTATTTCTTTTACCTGCTCAAGCTCTACTTCTCTCGCCAAAACCACCACATCAGCATATTGAGCAAAGAAACGAACCGCTTCATAATTGGTGAGATTGCACTGAGTACTGATATGAATCTCCACTCCCACAGAGTGCGCGTATAAAATAGCTGAGATATCCGATGCAATGATAGCTGTAATCCCGGCCTCTTTGGCGCAATCAATCACATGCTGCATTTTCTCGAGCTCCTGATTATAAATAACCGTATTGACTGTCAAATAGGTTTTTACACCTCTTTCAGAACAGATCGATACTATGTTTTTCAGATCATCCAAGGTGAAATTGGCAGACGAACGAGCTCGCATATTTAATCCAACAACACCAAAATAGATCGAATCGGCTCCCCCTTGCAGAGCAGCAGCCAAGGACTCATAAGAGCCTACGGGTGCCATTATTTCAAAATCTTCTCTTTGCATTTTATAATAATTGTACTTAGTCTAAAGTATTTTTCAAGCCTTCTGTTATCACATCTCGATACTCCCAATACGCCTCTTCCAACAAGGGCATTTTCACGGAAAAAAATTCATATACCTTGTCCCAATCACTTTGACGAAAGATATTAACATCTCTCAATTCAAAATAAATCGCACTGATCGGACGTTCCCCTATTTCATCAAAATCTTCCTCCCACTTCAGATCTTCCCCACAATCCGCAAGCATTAATTTTTGATAAGCCTGAAAACGTTCGTATATCTCGTAACGACGTAGATCATTTTTATGATCAATCTGAAACAAGACCAAAGCTTTCTGTCCATCAATGTAAAATTTTAACTGAGTAGACTTGATCTTTACCCCTTTCAGCACCCATTTTCGATCAATTTCATGACGAGAACAATAGCGTTTAAAGCCATTCCAAAAATTCATTCGCAGCTCTTTAGCTTCCTCTTTTGACCACATAAATTGAATGTCGTTTTTTTTTATAATTACCTCAGCAAAGATACACTTTAATCATAGATATAAAATTACAGATTCCAAATTATATGGAAAGTTTATTAAAAATGATATCTTTGCTGTTTAAAATTAGCTATATGTTGACATTAAAGTACCATTTTCAAGCTATTGAAGCTGGATGCGATGAAGCTGGAAGAGGCTGCCTTGCAGGACCCGTATGTGCTGCTGCAGTTATATTGCCTGATGATTTTTCGAATGAGCTCTTGAACGATTCAAAGAAATTGAGCGAAAAACAGCGAGAGCAACTTCGCCCTATCATTGAGAAAGAGGCACTAGCTTGGGCAGTAGCATTCGTAGACAATCACGAAATAGATAAAATCAATATTTTAAATGCTTCTATATTGGCTATGCATAAGGCATTAGACCAACTGAACATTCGCCCTGAACACATTCTCATTGATGGCAATCGTTTCAAACCGTATGGCGAGATTCCACATTTATGTGTAATCAAAGGGGATGGGAAATATATGTCGATAGCAGCAGCTTCGATACTCGCAAAAACTCATAGAGATGAGTATATGGAAAACCTTCACCAACAATTTCTCGTTTATAATTGGAAAAAGAACAAAGGCTATCCTACCAAAGAACACAGACAAGGTATCTCTCAATATGGCAGTACTGATTATCATCGTAGCAGTTTTAGATTGCTTGACACACAATTGAAATTGGAATTCAAAGAGTAATTTAGCTTTAAATTAAAAAATATATGGTTTTCATCAACTCTATTTTATCCCTGTTTACCCAGAAACGACTGACGCAAATTGAATATTTCAAGAGCAATCCAATCCAGGTGCAACGTGATGTATTACAAAACCTGTTAACTAAAGCAGCAGAGACTGAATATGGTCAAAAATACAACTTCAACAGTATACTTACAGTTGAACAGTATCGAGAACGCCTGCCCATTGTTCAGTACGAAGATATTAGCGAATATGCCCATCGAGCGATGCAAGGAGAGGCTAATTTACTTTGGCCAGAAGAGATTAAATGGTTTGCTAAATCGTCAGGAACAACAGACGCAAAAAGTAAATTCATCCCGGTGAGCCCAGCAGCACTAGAGTCATGTCATTTCAGAGGGGGAAAAGATACGATTGCCATCTTTAACAAACTGTATCCTGATGCACAAGTTTTTAACGGAAAAACATTAGCACTAGGAGGCAGCAGCGAGCTTAGTCAAAACAATAGCAATTGCCAATTCGGTGACTTATCAGCTATTATGATTTCCAATTCACCTTTCTGGGCGAATTTATTCAAAACTCCAGATGCCTCTATTATGCTAATGAGCGATTGGGAGGAAAAAATAGAGAAGATATGCGAAACTACGATCAAAGAGGATGTGCGCTGCATAGCTGGTGTTCCTTCTTGGTTTCTAACGGTGATCAATAAGATACTCGAAAAAACAGGCAAAGAAAATCTGCATGAGGTATGGCCCAATCTTGAACTTTTTGTGCATGGAGGGATTAGTTTCACCCCCTACCGCGAGCAATACAAGCGCTTATTACCTGACGCTAAGATGAAATACATGGAGACCTACAATGCCTCTGAAGGCTTTTTTGGCCTGCAAGATGATCCCGATGACTCTTCGATGTTGTTGATGTTGGATTACGGTGTATTCTATGAATTTATTCCGGTGAGCGAGCTGGGCCATGCGAATCCTAAAGCACTCCACCTGGGAGAGATTCAGACCGATGTAAACTACGCTATTATCATCACTACCAATAGTGGATTATGGCGGTATATGATTGGTGACACGGTATCCTTTACTTCAACGAAACCCTATAAATTTAAGATTACAGGACGTACCAAGTTATTTATCAATGCTTTTGGCGAAGAACTGATCATTGATAATGCAACAGAAGCTCTTAAATATGCTTGTGAGCAAACGGGAGCAGATCTCTATGAATTTACAGCTGCCCCTATTTTTATGGAAGATCGAAAAAAAGGAGCGCACGAATGGCTCATTGAGTTTAAGGCTCCCCCAGCAGATGTTGCGGTTTTTACCCAATTATTAGACAAACAGTTACAAAACCTAAATTCGGACTATGAAGCAAAACGGATGCTGTCATTGAAGCAATTGCAGTTGCATATCGCAAGACCGAATCTATTTAACGACTGGCTAAAAGGAAAAGGGAAACTAGGAGGACAGCATAAAGTTCCACGTTTGTGGAATGATCGCACACATATGGAAGAGTTACTAAAAATGAATTAAATGTGTCGCAAAAAAACAGGACATTTATTTTGCCGTTTA
This sequence comes from uncultured Odoribacter sp., assembly GCA_947039985.1. GTDB lineage: Bacteria > Bacteroidota > Bacteroidia > Bacteroidales > Marinifilaceae > Odoribacter. Next base: position 3,523 of record CAMRAP010000071.1, on the reverse strand, counting down.
TTAAAAATGATTTATCTTTGCCGTTCGAGAACAAAAATAAATAATCATAAATTTATTATACTATGAAAAAGGACATACATCCTGAAAATTACAGATTGATTGCATTTAAAGATATGTCTAACGATACAATCTCTCTTGTTAAATCTACAGCAGCAACGAAAGACACTATCGAAGTTGATGGTATCGAATACCCAGTAGTTAAATTAGAGATTTCTAATACATCGCACCCATTTTATACCGGTAAGGTGAAATTAGTTGATACTGCAGGACGTGTTGACAAGTTTATGACTCGTTACAAAAGTCATTTGGATAAAAAGAACAAGTAATCTTTTTTAGGATATTATATTACGCTACTCTACCAAGGGTAGCGTATTTTTTGTATCATGGCATAGGAATTGCACTATAAGTAATGTCGACTTAATTTTACATCAATAGTGCCAAAATGGCAGTAAGTATAAGTCTATCATTCGTAATCATTAAAACAACAAATAATCAAATGGATAAAATGGACATAAAATCTCTCCTATTGCAAGGTGTAGACGAGGATTCTTCAGACTTTCTACCTATTATAGCAGATGAAAGAGAGCTACTAAATGATGATACGCAGATTCCTGATTCAATGCCAATTTTACCGCTTAGAAATACGGTCTTATTTCCAGGAGTCATTATTCCAGTCAATATTGGACGAGACAAGTCGTTAAAATTAATCCAAGAGTCTTATAAGCAAAATATGCTGATTGGTGTGGTTGCACAAAAAGATACAAACACAGAGGATCCAGCATTTGATGATTTATATTCCGTGGGAACTGTTGCTTCTATCCTAAAAGTGTTAGAGATGCCTGATGGCACAACGACAGCTATTATTCAAGGAAAGAAAAGATTCCGATTGGAGGACATCATTTATAACACACCTTACCATTTTGGTACTATTCAGCTAAAAAAAGAGGAGGATTTTCCAGAAAATGACCTCGAATATAATGCGATTTCAGAATCTTTAAAGGAGATGGCTGGAAAAATAATAAAATACTCTAGCAATATTCCTAACGAGGCAGGTTTTGCTTTGAAGAATATTGAGAGCATGTTATTTCTGATCAACTTTATTTCATCCAATACGGAAGTTGAATATCAAAATAAGCAAGAGCTATTAGAGGTTGACAATTTGAAGCAAAGAGCTATCAAACTATTGAAAATTCTGAGTAAACAAGTCAGCCTATTGGAGTTAAAGAATGACATCCAGAAAAAAGTAAAGAAAGATATAGACAAACAACAGCGTGAGTACTTTTTGCACCAGCAAATGAAAACGATTCAAGATGAATTGGGCGGTAGTCCTGCTGACGAAGAGATCAAGGAGCTAGAGGCATTAGCGAGTGAAAAAGATTGGGAGGACTCTATCCGAGATATATTCACAAAAGAATTAAATAAATTAAAGCGTCTTAATCCTTCTGCTCCAGACCATTCTGTACAATCAAACTACTTACGAGAGATGTTAGAATTGCCTTGGAATCACTGTTCGAAGGACAATCTGAACCTTAGCCATGCTAAAAAAATCTTGGATGAAGATCATTTTGGTTTAGAGAAAGTAAAAGAGAGGATACTCGAATATTTGGCTGTTCTGAAATTGAAAGCCAATATGAAATCGCCTATTTTATGCTTATACGGCCCTCCAGGGGTTGGAAAAACATCATTGGGAAAATCGGTTGCCAAAGCAGTTAATCGTGAATTTGCACGTATGTCTTTAGGTGGTCTGCATGATGAATCAGAAATTCGGGGACACCGTAGAACCTATATTGGGGCGATGACAGGACGCATTCTACAAAATATAAAAAAAGCAGCTACTTCAAATCCTGTTTTCATACTGGATGAAATAGACAAGATCAATCGTGATTTCCGGGGAGATCCTCAGTCGGCTCTTTTAGAAGTACTGGATCCAGAGCAAAACAGTAATTTTCACGACAACTATTTGGATATAGATTACGATTTGTCAAAGGTGATGTTTATTGCTACAGCCAATGATTTAAGTACCATTGCTGGTCCTTTGCGCGATCGCATGGAGATGATTGAGGTGAGTGGATATCTATTAGAAGAAAAGAGAGAGATTGCAAAACGCCATCTAATCGCTAAGCAAATGGAAAATCACGGTATCACGGATAAAAACATACTCATCCAAGAGGAGTGTCTGGATATCATTATTGAAAAATACACCCGTGAATCAGGCGTACGTGCTCTCGATATGACAATTGCCAAAATCATGCGTCAAGTGGCAAAAAAAGTTGCCATGAACAAAAACTTTGAGGTCGTAATCTCTGAAGAAAACATCAAAGATTACTTAGGCAGTGCTATTTTTTCTCGGGACAGATACCAAGGAAATGAATTGCCAGGTGTTGTAACCGGTCTAGCCTGGACATCTGTAGGCGGTGAGATTCTCTATATTGAATCTAGTTATAGCAAAGGGAAAGGCAGACTGAGTCTGACGGGGAATCTAGGAGATGTGATGAAAGAGTCAGCAACCTTAGCCCTAGAATACATCAAATCGCATGCAAAAGAAATTGGTGTAGACGACAAAATGTTTGAAGAGTTCGATATACATGTTCACGTTCCAGCAGGTGCAGTGCCTAAAGATGGTCCTTCAGCAGGTGTTACGATGGTCACTTCATTAGTCTCTTCCCTAACTGGACGCAAAGTAAAAAAGGCGCTTGCTATGACTGGCGAAATTACGCTAAGAGGCAAGGTGCTACCCGTTGGTGGTGTTCGTGAAAAAATATTAGCAGCGAAACGAGCAGATATTAAAGAGATCATACTCTGTTGTGAGAATAAGAAAGACATCGAAGAGATCAAGAAAGAGTACTTAAAGGGCTTAAAATTCCATTATGTGGATTCTATCGAAGATGTTCTAAAAGTGGCTCTAATCTAATCTTATATAGCTTAGAATAGTATACTGATTTGCAGTGTAATGATAAAAAAATGAGGTATCCCTTTCGATACCTCATTTTTTTATTGATTATAAGTAATACTACGCTCGATTATAACAATCCATCGATCATCATTTTCAATCTTTCACTGGATGGGCGTGGTGCAAAGGCATCAACAATTTTCCCCTCCTGATCAATGACAATAAATCTAGGAATAGACTTAATCTCGTATCTTTTTCTAAAGTCACCTTTAAATGCATCTACATCGATCAATTGTATTCCACTCATTCCTTTCTTCTCCATAAATTTAATCCACTGTTTTTTATCTGAATCCATAGCAATGGATACAAATTTCACTGGTTTTCCTTTATATATTTCTTCCAATTTATGCAAATGAGGAATTTCTGCAATACAAGGAATGCAATGAGTTCCCCAAACATCAATGACAACAACATTACCTTTTAGTTCTTTTAAAGAGAGTCTTTTCCCTTTTGGGTTCTCTCCACTAATTTCAGGTGCCGTTTGTCCTGCTAATAGCTTACTGAATTCTGTGCATTGCTTGGCATGTGTTTCTTTGCAATAAACGACCATCTTTTTCCCGGCTTCAGACGAGA
>CAMRAP010000070.1 GCA_947039985.1 uncultured Odoribacter sp. | reverse complement strand
TCTTTTGATAAATAATCTCCGATAGTGTATGGAAGAACAAAATATCCATCAGCAAGTCCTTGCATCAATGCAGAAGCACCTAAACGATTCGCTCCATGATCAGAGAAATTACACTCTCCGATAGCATATAAGCCAGGAATAGTAGTCATTAAGTTATAGTCAACCCATAAGCCACCCATAGAATAATGGATTGCTGGGTAAATCTGCATTGGATTGTGATAAGGATCAACAGCAGTGATCTTTTCGTACATTTGGAAAAGATTTCCATAACGCTTTTCAATGGTGTCACGACCTAGTTGATCAATCGCATATTTAAAGTCAAGATATACCGCTTGTCCCGTGTTATTAACACCATAACCTTCATCACATCTCTCTTTTGCAGCGCGTGAAGCTACGTCACGCGGCACTAAGTTTCCAAAGGCAGGATAACGACGCTCTAAATAGAAGTCACGATCTGCATCAGCGATATCATTTGGGTTTTTAGTTCCAGCTTGTAGTGCTTTTGCATCTTCCAATTTTTTAGGAACCCAAACACGTCCGTCATTACGTAATGATTCAGACATTAAAGTCAACTTACTTTGTTGATCTCCGTGTACTGGAATACAAGTAGGGTGAATTTGTACAAAACAAGGGTTTCCAAACATGGCACCACGTTTGTAAGCCTGCCATGCAGCACTAGTATTACATCCCATTGCGTTGGTAGATAAGAAGAATACATTACCGTAACCCCCAGTAGCTAAAACCACTGCATGAGCACCGAAACGTTCTACTTTACCAGTCACTAGGTCACGAGCAATAACACCACGTGCTTTTCCATCAACAACAACAACATCAAGTACTTCGTGGCGAGTTTTCATGTTCACTTTGCCTTTCTCGATTTGACGATTCAAAGCTCCGTAACAACCCAATAGCAATTGCTGACCGGTTTGTCCACGTGCGTAGAACGTACGAGATACTTGTGATCCACCGAATGAACGGTTATCTAATAATCCACCATATTCGCGAGCAAAAGGTACTCCTTGTGCAACACATTGGTCGATGATTGAATTTGAAACTTCTGCAAGACGATAAACGTTCGCCTCACGAGCACGATAGTCTCCACCTTTTACGGTATCGTAGAAAAGACGGAATACGGAGTCATTATCATTTGGATAGTTTTTTGCTGCATTGATACCTCCTTGTGCTGCGATAGAGTGAGCACGACGGGGAGAATCTTGGTAGCAAAAAGCAGTTACGTTATATCCTAGTTCTGCTAAACTTGCAGCAGCAGAACCTCCTGCAAGACCAGTTCCTACGATAATAACGTCTAGTTTCTTTTTGTTTGCTGGACTTACAACATTGATGTGAGCTTTATGGTTTGACCATTTATTCTCTAGTTGACCAGCAGGTATTTTAGCATCTATTACTGACATAATAAATAATTTTAAATTTTAAATTTTAAATTTAGGTTTAAATGTAGTACGCTACATTAGTTTGTTTATCCTACAATGATAAAATAGATAGGGATAATACCGAAACCAACAGCAAATACAAACGCGAAGAAATAAGCAACACATTCTAATCGCTTTCTCCAAATAGCATTCGAGAAACCAACGGATTGGAATGCTGACCAAAATCCGTGAGTAATGTGTAAACCTAATAAGATTGCTCCTGCAATGTAAAGTACACAATATGCGATGCTATTTCTAAATAGATCTGCCACTAATGTGTAGGTGTCTTCCATTTTTACTCCATCAACTACGATGTGAGCTAATGCTGTGTTACCAAACGCAGGAAGTTTAATGTTGATCCAAAAGTTGTACATGTGGATAACTAAAAACACTAAAATCATTGCTCCTAAAATGTACATGTTACGTGATGACCATGTTGCATTTTGGCTTTGGCTGTTCATTGCATATCTCGTTGGACGAGCTTTGCGATTTTGAAGTGTTAAGATCGATGCCCATAAGATATGGATCACAAATCCCAGCATTAAAATGGGCTCAACAATCTTGATTAGAGGATTGGTTGCCATAAAATGCGCACCTTGATTAAATAGATCACCACTGCTGTCAACAAGCATTAACAAGTTAAGTGCGAGGTGAATACATAGAAAAGAAATCAGAAATAGTCCTGATAAACTCATGATGACTTTTTTCCCGATTGAGGAAGTCAAAAAATTACCCATAATTGTTTTATTTATTAATAACTAACTTAATTCATTACGATTTTGCAAAAATATTCTTTTTCCCTGAATATTGTGCGATATTTGATGTTAGAATGATTCTAAATTCGGAATTTTTTCTGTAATAGAATATATGGAACAGTTCAGTTGTACTGTCCATAAAAATATAGAGGATTTTTGATATTAATCTTCAGTTTTGATTCGCACTTCAGTGGCACTAATGCTAATATACCCTTGCTTAAAAAGAGAGCCAAGTGCTTTTTTATAGTTCTTTTTGCTGCATGCAAACATGCGATAAATGTCTTCTGGTGCACTTTTATCAGAGATATCCAATACTCCACCATAATCTTTTAATTTCTCTAAAATAACACCTGCGAGTCCTTCGATTTTGGCATATCCAATCTTTTGTAAGCTAATATCAATTTTTTCGTCTTCACGTATATTTTTGATATAGCCTTTCATTTTATCGCCCACTTTGATGGCTTGGAAAATTTCATTGTCGTAGATTAATCCCCAATGCGCATTATCGACAATAACGGCATAGCCTAAATCTGTTTGACGAGCAATTAGTATATCAACCTCCTGATCTGTTTCGTAATTAGGGAAAGTTTGATCTAGGAATTTATCTACTTTCGTAGAGGCTACAATACGATCTGAATCTAGATCGGCATATACATATACGAGATACTCTCTGTTTTCAGCCAAAGGGTCGCGTTGTTCCCGAAAAGGAACCAAAAGGTCTTTCCTTAGTCCCCAATCCAAGAAAGAACCCACTGAGCTATTGGCTACTACCTTCATAAAGGCAAATTCACCAACGCTTGCATGGGGTACTTCCGTTGTTGCAACAATCCTATCTTCTGAGTCGAAATAGATAAATACCCTTACCTCGTCGTCTGGAAAACAGTTCTCTGGAACATATTCGTTGGGCATCAATATTTCATCCCATTCTTCACCACCATCCAGATACACTCCAAAATCTACAATCTTAACTACCGTTAGCGTATTATATTTACCTATCTCTATCATATCGTTTATATTTTGAACAAAAATAAGCAAAAAAATCTGACAAACCCCGACTTTTTCTTAGAATCAATGTTTTGTGTGAATCAGTTGTTGAAAGCACTTCGTTTTTGAACCGTCTTTTACCCGATCTTGAAAATGAAACTACAGATGACAAATGAATTATTTGCCAATAAAATAAAGAGACTCCAATATGCGTATCTATCTACTCGGAATTTATATTTAATACAGCGTAAAATCAAAAGAACTAAAAGGGCAAACTGAAAAAGCATCAAGGGAAATGTTAACATTTCTTGGAATACTCCTATAAGAACAAAATCAGAGTGTACAACGTAGAAATTTAAAAGTACCAAACAAAAGTAGCCTACTACAGCCAAACTCACAAAAAAGAGTTTTTTACTAGTGAATTTTTCAAGTATAGTATTCATAATCTATAAAAGTTTAAATTTTAATTATGGTGCCATAGGCACAACTAGTATGGTCGCAAGTTAATCAAAAATAATTTACTCTGTTTTTCTCTTAAAATATTTCTGTTCCTTTATTTTAATGATAATGATAGCAATCACAAGTGTTGGAGCAAAAACGTACTTTCCATATCCCCATAAAGAGGCAATCATAGTCATTAATCCTTGTGCGAGAAATGCGTTGCGCACTAGATGTGATAACCCTTTTAGGTCTATGTTTTTTCTGTTTTTTTTAGGTGTACATTGATAACTATCTATTCCCTTAGGAAAAAACTGAACCAAGAATCCAGTTGCAATCATAAATAATCCAATGAATAAATATACATTACAGTCCATGGTAGTTATATCTGTGATCATGCTTGTTGTGTTCGTGTTGAGATTTTTTTAGCAAATTCGTACAAACTCAAACTTCCCTTCAATCCCTTGGTCGTCCATGCTAAAACCTATGATTGTTTTTTCATCTATAATATTTCCTGCCCATGCGTCTAGTTCATAATGCACAGGAAAATCAGAGTGAATAATATCATACTCTTCTGCTATTAATTCAATCTCATCATCTTCTACTCGCCCAGTTAAAAATTCTTGTATCATATAGGGCTCTTCATCTTCTAATTTATCTGTAAATACAATTTTTCCAGATAATACATCTCCCTCTTGTTTTAAGTAGAGTTCTCCTTCGGCAATACCAAAGCCATAGTCCTCTTTATATTTCCATTTTCCAGTAAGATTCATTCTTCTCTAATTTAATTCTTCTCTACTTATTCACTTCGCCTAAGATTATTCGCTGAGCTTTGCCTCGTTCCACAATTTATCCATCTCTTCCAAACTCATTTCAGATAAACTTTTGCCTTGCTCTTTTGCCTGTTCTTCAACATACTCAAAGCGGCGAATAAATTTACGATTCGTTTTTTCTAAGGCATTTTCAGGATTGATGCCATATAGTCGACCAGCATTAATAATAGAAAACAGCAAGTCACCAAATTCAGCCTCCATATTTTCTTGATCATTCTGTTGTACCTCTTCCTCGAATTCATTCAACTCCTCTTTGACCTTCTCCCAAACATCCTCTTTTTGCTTCCAATCAAAACCTACGGCTCTTGCTTTGTCTTGGATTCGATAGGCTTTTACTAAAGCTGGTAAAGAGAGTGGTACACCTTCTAACACCTTGTTCTTGCGACCTTTCTCTTTTAGTTTTAGCTGTTCCCAGTTGCGAAGAACATCATTCTCATTATCTACTTTTACATCTCCATAGATGTGAGGATGTCGGTATTTTAGTTTTTCACAAACACTATCCAGTACATCAGCGATATTAAATACTCCTTGTTCTTCACCCATATGGGCATAAAAGACAATATGCATCAGGATATCGCCCAGCTCTTTTTTGACTTCCTCCATATCGCCTGCTAAAATAGCATCGCCCAACTCATATATTTCCTCTATGGATAGTGCTCGTAATGACTCCATTGTCTGCTTCTTATCCCAAGGACAATTCACTCGTAAACTTGCAATTATATCTAGTAATTCGGCAAAAGCCTCTTTTTTTCGGTCTATCTCTTTTATCATTGTCTGTTTTTTCGTAATTTGCACCTGCAAAAATACAGTATTTATTTGAAGTTTCATGATTGAAAAAAGAATAAGTGTGTAAAATGTAGATTTGATTGATTGATAGAGTGTTACTTGCTGTTTAGGCAGTTGCTCAACTGGAAAATGAATCGCAGTTAATATAAAAAAAACAAACATTTTAATATAAAATTTATGGATGCTATTGTAAAAACAGACTTCTGTTTCCCACAACAAAAAAGTTTATACGTTGGAAAAGTACGTGACGTTTATGACATTAATGACGAGTATTTAGTGATGGTTGTATCAGACCGTATTTCAGCTTTTGATGTGGTGTTGCCAGAAGGAGTTCCTTACAAAGGACAGGTATTAAATCAAATTGCAGAGAAATTTTTAGATGCTACAGCTGACATCGTGCCAAACTGGAAAATTGCAACTCCAGATCCAATGGTTACAGTGGGGCATAAATGCGAACCGTTTAAAGTAGAGATGGTGATTAGAGGATACCTTACTGGTAGCTCATGGCGTACGTATAGATCTGGAGAACGCACACTTTGCGGTCTTCCTCTTGCAGAAGGAATGAAAGAAAATCAAAAATTCCCGACTCCTTTAATTACACCTACAACAAAGGCTGACGAAGGGCATGATGAAAATATATCGAGAGAAGAGATTATCGCTCAAGGATTAGTGAGTCGTGAAGATTATGAACTGTTAGAGAAATATACAGCAGAATTGTTTCAACGTGGAACTGAAATCGCTGCTGAAAAAGGATTGATTTTAGTGGATACTAAATATGAATTTGGAAAGAAAAATGGTGTAATCTATTTGATTGATGAAATTCATACTCCCGACTCTTCACGCTATTTCTATAAAGATAGCTATGAAGAATTATTTGCAAAAGGAGAGAAGCAAAAGCAATTGTCGAAAGAGTTTGTTCGCGAATGGTTGATGGAAAATGGCTTCCAAGGATTAGATGGTCAGAAGGTACCTGAAATGACTCCAGTAGTTGTTGCTGGTATCGCTGAACGCTATATCGAATTATACGAAAGTATTATAGGTGAGAAATTTGAAAAGGCAGAAGAAACTGACGTACAGAAGCGTATTGAAGAGAATGTAACTGCTTGTTTGAACAGCTTGTAGGATTTTAGATACAAGAAATCCGTCTAAAATTGTGATTTAATATTACAATTTTAGGCGGATTTATTCTGTCATGTTCTCACTATTTCTTCAAAAAGCAAGTTTTAAGAACAATATTACTACCGTCAATTCTACAGTCCACCTCTTCTGGTACATCAGTCAAACGAATACTTTTCACCTTAGTACCCCGTTTGATAACCATAGAAGAGCCTTTTACCTTTAGATCTTTGATAACGGTCACTGCATCTCCATCTTCAAGAATCGCACCATTACTATCCTTGGCTACTAAAGAGGTTTCTTCGGTCTCTTCCGAAGCGTCCCACTCATGACCGCAATCCGGACATACATTTAAAGTTCCATCAAAATAGGTGTTATCCATTTTGCATTTTTGACAATTTGCTACTTCGCTCATCTTATTTAATATTTATTGATTCTATTTTACTACAAATCCAGTGAAATCATTTGATAAGAACTTTTTCAACTCTTCTGGCCTAACTCTCACCTTATAGCTTCCATCTTTGAAGAAGGTCATGTTTCCTGTTTCTTCACTGACTACTATAATATAGGCATCACTTATAGAGCTAATACCTAAGGCTGCTCTATGTCTTAATCCCATACTTCCTGGAATATCTTGACGATCAGAAACAGGAAGGATACAACGAGCGGCAAAAATTTTATTTTCAGAAATAATCACTGCTCCATCATGCAATGGAGAGTTTTTGAAGAATATGTTTTCAAGTAATTCAGGAGTCATGTTTGCTTTTAATTCGACTCCTGTTTGGGCGTAATCATTCAACTCAGTTGTTTGTTGTAAAATAATTAATGCCCCTGTTTTGGAGTCAGAAAAATGAGTGCATGCTTCAATGATTGCATCAGATATATTTTCTTGAATTTCTGGTTTCGCAAATAATTTTTCTAAATTAAAGATATGTTGAAGGTTGTAGCGACTGCCAATCAACAATAAAAATCTTCGTATTTCTTGTTGGAAAACAATTAATAGGGCAATAACTCCCATTCCGATAAATTGCCCTAAAATAGAGGAGATTAATTCCATGTTTAAAGCTCGTACTAATATCCAGGCCAGATAAAAAATAAAAATGCCAACAAATATATTAATGGCAGCTGTTCCTCTAATCAAACGATAAATCTGATAGAATATAAATGCTACGATCAATATATCTAAAAGATCAAAAATCCCAAGTTTAATAAACAATAACATAGGCTAATTATATTCAAGGATAAAATATATACTCCAATTCATATCACAAAACTAAATAAAATTTCAGAATATACGGCACATTAATTACCTTTGCGCTTAATTCATTGAAAATTTAATTATTATACTATGCGATATTTTACAACTTTGCTCTTAACTGTCTTGGTATTCAGCGTTTTTGCACAAAATGATCTGAAAGTAAAGGAGATCTTAGATAAGGCTGCAACAAAATTTAAAAATTATCCATCCGTGGAGATTGATTTTACTTTTTCTATGGAAAATAAGGCTGAAGGAATAAATGAAGTTCAAGAGGGAAAAGTCTGGATGAAAAATAATATGTATAAGTTGAATATGATGGGAGCTGAAAACTATTATGATGGACAGACGATATATACATATATGCCAGAAGTTCAAGAAGTGAATGTAAAAGATCCAACTGAAGAGGAGGAGGGTTTCCTAAATCCTGCAGCTTTATTTGATATTCACAACCAAGGGTTTCATCAAAAGATGATCAGTCATACAGCTGGTGTAGCCTATATTGAACTAACTCCTATTGAAGAGAAGAAATTTAAAAAAATAGGAATATGGATTAATACTTCTAAATCTAATATTCAAAAAGTGACTTATTTTGAAAAAGGGGGAAATAAGATAGTTGTGAAAATGAATAGCATAAAAGCAATTGATCCTATTCCTGCTGATTCTTTTTTTACATTTGATACGGCAAAACATCCTGATGTTGATGTTATAGATATGCGATAAACACCTGTAAAAACAACAAATACTCCATTTGCTAATGCTT
>CAMRAP010000069.1 GCA_947039985.1 uncultured Odoribacter sp. | reverse complement strand
AATAAAGAAAACAGGGGAAGCTATTCAGCAAGCTGATGCCGCTATTTTAGTGATCACAGATAACCTATTGGGACAGTACGAAGAGGACCTCATTCAAAAATTAGAGGTTCTGAAAACTCCATATATGATTCTGCATAATAAGTCAGACAAGCATCCGCCAACACTACTATTTCAGCAAAGAATACAGGAGCAATACGAGAAAGAAATGATTGCATTTTCTACGTTTAATGGAGAGAATGCTAAGCTCATTGAGGCTATCACGAAGTTAATAGGGAAGCCACAACAACACTCGTTACTAGAGGGGATCATAAAGCCCAAACAGTTAGTCCTGCTAGTGACACCTATTGACTCAGCAGCTCCAACTGGCAGACTGATCTTGCCACAAGTTCAAATGTTAAGGGAGATTTTGGATCATCATTGTATCAGTATTGTTTTACAGACCGAAGAGCTTGCATATTTTTTCACAAATTCACCTCTTCATCCAGATTTAGTTATTACAGATAGCCAAGTGTTTGCTCAGGTTGCTTCACTTATTCCTTCTTCTATTCCCTTAACTAGCTTTAGTGTTATACTAGCACATCACAAAGGAAATTTTAGCAAATACCTTGAAGGTACCCCCAAAATTGAAAGTTTACAAGATGGCGACCGTATTTTAATACTAGAGTCCTGTTCGCATCATGTTTCCTGTGAAGATATAGGAAGAGTTAAAATTCCGCACTTACTCAAAAAATACACAAGGAAGCAGTTGGAGTTTGATTTTATAGCAGGCTTAGATTCGATTCAACGTCCATTTACAGACTATAGTCTAATTATACAGTGTGGTGGTTGTATGATTACAGCCCACCAATTACGTAACCGCTTAAAACCTGCCATTGATGCAGGTGTTCCAGTTAGTAACTACGGACTTACGATAGCATATGTTCAGCAACTTTTTGAAAGAGTTGTTCAGCCTTTTTTATAGTTTTACTGTTAATTGCAGTGAAAACAAAGGAAAAATTCAAAGTGACGTTCATTATATAGAATGAACGTCACTGATAAAATAGTTTTTTAGATGTGATTTAGAACTTACTTTAAAGTGATGTTATCATCTAATCAACTGATATAAGTATGGAATACCTATTTTACTAATTTCAATAGTGCATTTTTCATTTGGGATGTCCCTCTAAGATCGTTGCGTAATTTATAAGTTCCATCTTTTTGAATAATGGCATAAGAAGGGATGCCATCAATCTTAAACTCATCGCAAACATAATCCCATTGCTCTTTACTTAAACGATAGTGATCGCCTTTAATGTCAGCTATTGTAGTTCTCCATTTTACTTCTGGAGAAGATTGTCCTGTTAGATATACAGAACAGAGATCGTCCTGCTTTAGCTCCGTGTCTTTTATTGGTTCCATTGCTTTGATTGAGCTAATACAAGGACCACACCAAGTTGCCCAAAAATCAACAAGAACAACTTTCCCTTTATATTTTGCAGCAATAGCATCAAATAACTTTGCATTTGAAACCTGAGGCACTTCACAAATGGTATATCCTGTTTTACTTTTTGCAGCCTCTAGCTGTGCTTGCATATCTTTTTCCATAGCCTCACAAGCCTGAGCATAGAATGGATTTTTGATAGATGCTAAAGTTGTCTTTTCCTTTTTAGTCAGGGGAGTTAGATTCGTAATCTTATAAGGGAATTGATAGCATTTTTGCAAGTCGAACAAAATACCATCCTTATCGTCAGTTATTATAGATAAATCTTTGATATTCCTGAAAATAGCTGGATAAACAGATCCAAATGAGCTACTGTAAAGTAGCATTGAATTATTTAAATTGAATGCTTTAAGCACTTTGAATTGCTCTGTGGTAGGCGATGGTGCTTTGTAATCGATATTTCTTTGATTCCAAGGTATTTTATTTTTTATTCTATGGGCAGAGCTCAGCTTATATTCAGCGCCTAAAATAGCACTTGCCGCTGAAACTTTAAGGTCTGAGACAAACAATTCTTTTGCCATATCTGAAATATCAGCTGCTTTTATGTTGTTTTCTATTTTTCTAGCTTCATTCATAATATATTCAAAATAGGTATCAATATCCATTCCTGCAACCGTATCATGAAATTCTTCTGAGTATGTTTGAAACATATATTCAGCCTTTTGTTCTTTCATTGCTAGATTCAGTTTAGCCCCTTTACTTGTAGAATAGGCTCTCTGCTTTTTTTCTTCCGTTTGGTGGAAAGGCGAGCTTTGGCGAGCTTGTTCTTGCATATCGACATAAATATCTACATTTTCACCAGGGAAAATATAGCCACTACCACCTCCACTACGCATATAATCGATCATTAGATAATTTACTCCATATTGCTGAAACTCAAAAGATGCAATGCCTGTTGTTTCATCAATTGTAGCTTCATAACTAGTCTGTCCAGATGGGAAAAACGAATTTACATAAAAGTCTACATTTTTAGATCCCATTCCTTTTTGATAGCCAAGCAGGTGTACATTAACAATTGTTTTTCCAACTTCCATCTGTGGTTTCTGAAGCTTTTCATTCTTTGCAAGCGTCCTGTTTTTCAACTCCTCAGGTAGTCCTTCTGGCTGATTTGGGAATTTTGCTTTACCCGTTAAGTCAATGGCATAAATTTTAAAACAATCCTCGCAATCAGATTCTATAAAATCGACTGTTGTTAAAGAGCGTGGAATCGCGGGGAAAATAAGTTTAAAATAGGCTTCACCTGATTCTGGCATCCAAAACTCCTTATTCAATTCAATACCTTCACCTTTAGAGATTATATATTTTTTATCTCCTCCTTGAAGGTATGTTTTGGGGTCAATACGTATCCAATAGTTTGGTGTAAAAATAGCTTTTATGTAAAATACCGTATTGGTATCTGTTAAAACAATAGTATCTATTTCTATGGTACTAGTGTTACGAGCGGAGAAAATTGGACGTCCAATCACTCTGTCGCCTTCTGGCATACAAGCATAAAAAGTGAGCAGCAGGGCTACTAATAAAAAAAAGTTTGTTCGTTTCATAGGTAGGAAAATTTATGATTAAAGTTTTTTGTTTTTTGTATATTGAAATAAAACAAAACAAATTTAATGTTTTTTTAGATAAAATACCATTAAACTCAATAATAAATATGACCGATATTTGTATGCATATTATTTTATTAGTATCTTGGCTAAGATTTTAAAGCATATAATACAATGGATACGATTACTATAACTTGCGAAAACACGCAGAAGGACTATGATATAAAGTTAGGTACTCCTTTATCTGAAGTGAAAAAGATGATATTTCCAGAAAATCATGATCATCTATTGGGGGCGCTTGTAAACAATCAGTTACAGGACTTGCAATTTGTTGTGATGTCGCCTATCCACCTCCATTTTATTGATATTACGACTTTGGATGGTTTTAGTATATATGCACGCTCTTTGATTTTTGTTTTATATCAGGCTGTTACGCAAATTTTTCCGAAAGCAAAAGTTCGAACAGAATATTTTATTTCAAACGGTATCTTTTTTAGGATCAACAATAAAGAATTGGAGCTTACTTCTGCAATTATCAGTACATTAAAAAATAAGATGCAAGAGATCATTAGTCGTAATTATCCTTTTGTACGCGAAGAAATTCCCACTGACAAAGTAATAGAACTATTTCAAGAGAAAGGCCTAAAAGACAAAGCTGAACTAATGGAAACAAGAGGTAAGCTTTATACATCTTTATATTTTCTAAATGGTCAGCCTGATTATTTCTATGGAACACTTGCACCTTCAACAGGATGTTTGAAAACATTTGATCTCATGCCCTATAAAAACGGAGCTCTTTTAATGTTACCCAATCGAAAACAGCCGACTCAAGTATTACCTGCTATTCCTCAAGACAAATTATTCCAAGTGTTTAGCGAGCAGAAACTTTGGGGGAAAATTTTAGAAGTCACTCACATTGGCACTTTAAACAAGATTGTAGAGCACAATTACTCAGATGATATTATCAACATCAGCGAAGCACTGCATGAAAAGAAAATTTCGTTGATTGCTGATAGAATCAAGTCGCGACAAAACAAAGTGAAAGTTGTTTTGATAGCAGGTCCCTCTTCCTCTGGAAAAACAACTTTCAGTAAACGCTTAGCAATTCAATTATTAGTGAATGGCATAAAGCCAGTTAATATATCGCTGGACAACTACTTTGTAGATAGAGAAAACACCCCTTTAGATGAAAACGGAGAGTATGATTTTGAATCAATCGATACCTTAGATATAGCTACTTTTACAGATAATATTCAACGTCTGATGGCTGGTGAGGAGGTCGAAATCCCTAAATTCTCTTTTGAAACTGGTCGTAGATATTATGATGGAGAAAAGATAAAAATCTCAAGTCACAACCTTATCATTATAGAAGGAATTCACGGTTTGAATCCAAAACTAGCTCATTCATTGCCAGCTAATAGTTTGTTTAAAATCTTCATATCGGCCTTGACTTCTATTTCAATTGATGACCATAATATTATCAATCCAACTGATAATCGTTTAATTCGGCGTATAGTTAGAGATTTTAAATACCGTAGATACACAGCATTAGATACTTTAAAGCGTTGGGAAAGTGTTTTGTTAGGTGAACAAAAGCATATTATTCCCTATCAAGAAGAGGCTGATGCAATCTTTAATTCGGCTTTGATATATGAATTAGGAGTTTTAAAAACACAAGCAGAGCCTCTTTTACGAGAAGTTTCTCAGAAATACCCTGAATACTCTAAGGCTTTACGTCTGTTAAAGTTCTTTTCGTATATCCGAGTTGTCCCTGCTGATGATATTCCTCACACTTCTATCATTCGAGAATTTTTAGGTGGTAGTAGTTTCAAATATTAAAATGCAACATTGGCCCATAGATTTCGTAAATGTAAGAAACTATTAATCTTATATTTATGTATCGATTTTTTATTATAAGCACGATCCTATTTTTACTACTCTTTTCATGTGGTGAAAAACAGCAGAAAATAGAAAGTAATTCATCTATTCGTCCCGTTAAAATTGTTGAAGCTGAAGAGTTAGGAAGTATAGCACGGCAATATACAGGAGTTGTTAAGGCGACTGATTTTAGTGTTTTGGCTTTTAAAATTTCAGGGACAATAACTAAAATGGATGTTATTGTTGGCGAAAAAATAAAAAAAGGTCAAATCATTGCCCAAATTGATTCAAAGGATTATCAATTAGAATACGAGACAGCTCAAGCAAACTACAAAACGAGTAAATCAATCTATGAACGTAGCAAACGACTTGTAGCTGCTGATGCCGTAGCTCTTCAAAATTTAGAAATTGCAGAAGCTGATTATGTCCGTGCCACATCCACCTTGAGTATTGCAAAACGTACTTTAGATTATACAAATTTAAGTGCTCCTTTCAGTGGCTTTATTGAAGAAAAGCAGGTAAACACATTTGAAGAGATTCAAGCGGGGCAAGCGATTGTACGTTTAGTGAACCCTGAAGATGTGGAAGTGCATTTTTTACTACCAGAGTCTAATATTCAGCTTTTAGATTATCCAAAGGAGATATACGTTGAATTTGATAGTCAAAAAGGTAAACTTTTTACTGCTGATGTTAAAGAATATGTCGATGCTTCTGATGGTTTTGGAATTCCCATCACACTCACTATCACAGATGAACAATTTACACCTTATCGAAAAAATGTATATCCTGGATTTTCATGTAAAGTGATTTGGGAAGTGGTGGATAATATTACGACACAATTTATGATTCCTCCTTCAGCACTCCAAATAAAAGAGGGGAAAGAGTACATATGGCTTGTTGATCCATCAACGCAAAAAGTCCACTCTCATGAAGTGAAAACGAGTCGTCTAGCTGGACATATATTTGTAACATCTGGATTACAGAAACAGGACCTTATCATCACTGCTGGTATTCTCTCTCTAAGTGAAGGGCAAAAAGTAGCGATTACGGAATAGTATAAATTTAATGGACTTTTCCTAGGGAGAAAAGTCCATTAAATCATATCTGAAATACTCTAATTTCTAATAGTTGTTCTTTTTAGCTTCGAAGTAAGCTTGAGGATGTTCGCAAGCAGGACATTTTTCTGGAGCTTCCTTACTCTTAGTCACATATCCACAGTTACGACATTGCCATTCTATACTTTCTTCACGTTCAAATACTTTACCAGCTTCTACACGTGCTAATAAAGTACGGTAGCGTGCTTCATGTTCTGCCTCAACTTTTGCTATTTGACGGAAAGTGTTTGCCACTTGTGGGAAACCTTCTTCGTCAGCAATTTTTGCAAACTCTGGATATAGGTCTGCCCACTCTTCGTTTTCACCTTCAGCAGCAGCTTTTAGGTTTTCAGCAGTGGTTCCAATAACTCCAGCTGGATAGCAAGCAGTAATTTCAACCATTCCACCTTCTAAATATTTAAAAAATTTCTTTGCATGCTCTTTTTCCTGCTCAGCAGTTTCCATAAATACGCCAGCAATTTGTTCGTATCCCTCTTTTTTAGCCAGGCTTGCAAAAAAAGTGTAGCGACTTCTTGCTTGTGATTCACCTGCAAATGATTTTAGTAGATTTTGTTCTGTTTTAGTTCCTTTGATACTCATAGTCTTATCGATTCAATTATAGTTTATATTTGTTTTGAGCTTGCAAACATAGCATGAAGAAAGCTATGAAACAAATATCTTATACTTATAAGCATATAGTTTTTATCAATCACTGTTGGTTCTTAGCTTGTTGAAAGCTATTAAGAATAGATTTAAATTAACAAATTGCATAAACTCATTCAAGTTTTTTTGATCTCACTTACACTGTATTTGATAGGGGAGAGGTCTATTATTTTTAAATGAACCAATGTATTTACTCTAAAGGTTTCACTGTAAAAACCCCCAATAGCTAAAAATAACTATTGGGGTGTGGTTTTTATAGTGGTGCTACTTTAATCATTCAACAGTGATGATTCCTTCTATCGTGATTTTGATATTTACATCAGTACTTCCTTTCTCTAGTTCGTAAATATAGTAATTACTGCTAGGTGTTTCGTACTTTACGATATCATCAATATAATACTCTTTATATATGGATGCTTCAAAAGCTTGCTTAGCAGTTGTTTCAACTTCATTTACTGTTACGTTATAATGAGTGCTAAGCCATTCGTAGCTAGAATTAAAGAATAGCTCTTTTCCTCTATTCTCATGGATGATATCTATCTCTGTTCCCCCATTTTCATGATCTAGTTCAATGATACGGGCTCCTGGATAGTTTGTCTCAATGTATGTTTTTATTACAGTTGGAATGGTATAGTCAGGTAAAAAATCATCAAAATCATTGTCATGATCAAAATCTGGAACAGCCTTAATTAGTATGCCATCGCTAGAGTAAAAAAGATCGAATTCTTGCTCTTCTTTTTCAACTTCAATGGCATATATTGTATCAGCGTTTAGGCGATCTAAACGTTCCAAATCTTCAATTTTCCAATCCTTATATAGACTAGCCTTAAATGCGGTCTGTATTGCATTTGGCAGTTGGGTGAAATTCTCCAAATCAACTTCTGTCATATACCATTTTCCTGTATTATCAAACCAAGCAGAATTGGATAGGTTATTTAGTGTAAAATCTGCAACATCATAGGTGTTTTTTCTTTCCCATTCAACGTTTGTCGCTGAGGGGAATTTTGTATCAAATGCAGTCGTGACAGCATCATTAGGGGTGAATCCCTTGTCGTTGTTGTTACAACTTGCTAGGAATAAGAATCCTATAATCCAAAATAGTTTTTTTTTTGTCATGAGATTTTAAGTTTAGTTAGTTATCTACCTCGATCAACTTGAATTTGTTTGTGTATTTAAGATCCATGTCGTTATCCAATTCAACATCATAGCCTTTCGAGTCACGTTCAATCTTCACAACTTTGGCATCTGGGAATTTTTTGCTCAACTGAGTTCTAATTTCTTTAGGGATAATGTCGTTTGGAACTGCTGTATTTTTGCACTCTATTTCTTCCCATTCCCCTTTTTTATCAAACTCAACACTTGCTCCATTTGCTAAAACGGCTTTGTATGATTTCTGCAATAGGTCAGTTCCTATCTTCACAAAGCTAATTTTGTCTTTTGGAAAATGTTGCTTAATAAACTCTATTGCTTTTTTGGGAAGCTTCTCTGTTTTGATAAATTTATCGTTGTCAGCTTTAATAAATCCAACTAGTGTAAATAAACAGAATGTCAATGTTAGTAATCGTTTCATATGCGTATTGTTTTTTAATTCAATAGGTATACGCAATAAGAACGCATAAAGATTATACTATTTGCTTCTAATATATAGTTGGTTGCGTTAATTATTCAGAATATATCTATAGTTTTAAGTGTTGGGATTGAGACTGAGAAGTGTTTAATTGAATAAAAAAAACACAATATCAAGTAATTTTAGCTATCTTGCGCAAAGCTTGTAATTGTAAGATCGGAAGAGCACACGTCTGAACTCCAGTCACTCCGGAGAATCTCGT